>JAWOGT010000209.1:0-11663 GCA_046496585.1 Halopseudomonas sp. | reverse complement strand
AACGCCTGAATACCCTGCGGGCCATAGTCAATGCCGGAGCAGTAAATATCCGCACGAGGGTCTTCCAGGCTATAGGTCATGGCCTTGACACTGCAACGCGCCAGCAAGTCGGCGGCAAAAGCGTCATCCAGATTGATCAGCGCTGCACGCAGCGGGCGCTCGAACAGGCGGGCCTTGGCCGCGCCGTAGCTGGCCATGTCACCGTGGTAATCCAGGTGATCGCGGCTCAGGTTGGTAAAGATCGCCAGATCGAAGTCAACGGCCGCCACGCGGTCCTGCTGCAATGCGTGCGAAGAGACCTCCATACTCACCCAGCCTGCACCCAGTTCACGCATGGCCGCCAGTTGCTGCTGAACGCGCAGGGCGTCCGGGGTGGTCATGCCGTGCTCCTGCAGCGCACCGGGCAAACCGCTACCCAGCGTGCCGATCACACCGCAGCGCTGGCCCAGGGCGCCGAGTGCCTGCGCCAACATGTGGCTGACACTGGTCTTGCCGTTGGTACCGGTAATGCCGATAACGCGCAGCTGTTTGCTCGGCTGCTGATAGAAGCGCCCGGCGATGGCTGACAACTGCGCGGCCAGGCCGCTGACCGGCAACATCGGCACAGCCGCTGCATACCGGGCAGCCCCCTCGGCTTCAAAAGCGATCGCCGCCGCGCCCGCGGCCAAAGCCTGGGCAATGTGCTCACGGCCGTCCTGCTGCAAGCCGGGCACGGCCAGAAAGAGTACGCCGGGCTTGACCTGACGGCTGTCGAGGGTGAGACCCTCGATCATCACCGACGCGCCCTGCCAGTCCGGAAATAGCTGCGTGAGGGCCATCATCCGCGCGCCCCCTCGGTTTTTTTCGCCGGGGGCAGCTCGACCTGTTGCAACTCCGGCAGATCATCCGGGGTCACGTTCATCAGGCGTAGCGCACCGGACATGATTTCGCTGAACACCGGCGCGGCCACCAGACCGCCGTAGTAGTCACCTTTACTCGGCTCGTCGATCACCACCACCGCGGCAAAACGCGGGTTGCTGATCGGTGCGACCCCGGCGAAGACCGAGCGATATCGGTCCTTGGCGTAGCCACCGCCGACGGCTTTGTGCACGGTTCCGGTCTTGCCGCCGACCTGATAGCCCGGCACCCGCGCGCGGGAACCGGTACCGCCGTCACCGTCCACCACGCCACGCAGCATGAGCAGTAATTGCTTGCTGATGTGTTCTGGAATGACTTGTTCCGCCACCTGCGGCTGATCCACCTTCAACAGCGACAGCGGCAAGCGCCGACCGTTATTCGCCAGGGTGGCGTAGGCCTGAGCCAATTGCGTGGCCGTGACCGAGAGACCATAGCCATAGGACAGGGTCGCGGTTTCGACCGGTGGCCAGATCCGCCGTGCGGCCAGGTTGCCGGTACTTTCACCGGGAAAGCTCAGGCCGGTATGTTCACCAAAGCCGAGGTTGCGCAGCAGGTCGTAGATACTTTCCGCACCAATATCCAGGGCGATCTTGACCACCCCGACGTTACTCGATTTCTTGATCACCTCGGACAGATCCATGACGCCGTAATTGCGAAAATCGCGGACGGTCATGGTCGCCACACGCATGGTGCCCGGCCGGGTATCCATCACCGTGGTCGGCTGGTAGCGCCCGCTCATCAAGCCGGCGGCTACGGTGAAGGTCTTGATCGGTGAGCCTGGCTCGAACACATCAATCAATGCCCGGTTACGCATCATGTCGGGCTTGAGGTTGGCGCGGTTGTTCGGGTTGTAGCTGGGATGATTGGCCATGGCCAGAATCTCGCCGGTACGGATATCCACCAGCACCGCAGAGCCGGCCTTGGCGCCAAACTGCTTGAGTGCCTCGCGCAGCTCGCGATGGGCGATGTACTGCAGACGCAGATCCAGCGACATCGCCAGATCATTACCCGGGCGCGCATTGCTGACGACCTGTACATCCTTGATCAGCCGACCACGGCGGTCCTGCAAGACCTGGCGTTTGCCGGGCACACCTTTAAGCCAGTCGTTATAGGTCAGCTCCAGCCCTTCCTGGCCCGCTTCATCGACGTTGGTGAAGCCAACCAGGTGCGCCGCCACTTCGCCCGTGGGGTAGAAACGCCGATACTCTTCAATGCTGTAGACGCCCGGCACCTTGAGTGCCATGACCTGGTCGCCGTCCTGAGGGGTCATGTGCCGGCGCAAGTAGATAAAGGATTTGGACGCATTAGCCTGCAGGCGCGCGGCGAAGGTCGCCGGATCGGTACCCAGTGCGCGGGCCAGCTCGTTCCAGCGCGCTTCGTGACCGATCAGCTGCGTGGGGTTGGCCCACAGAGTCAGCACCGGGGTGCTGACGGCCATCGGCTCGCCATTGCGGTCAACGATCAGCCCGCGGTGGGCGGGAATCACCGTGTGACGGACGCTGCGCTTGTCGCCCTCGCCCTTGAGAAAGCCATCATCGAACACATGCAGCTCGACGATCCGCCAGGAAATCGCCAGGCTACAAACCGCGAGCACGCCAAGCACCACCAAAAAACGCCATGGTGGCAGGGTGACGCTGGTCTTGAGTTTCATTAAGGCTTCACCAGGATGACTTCACTGGCTTCAGGCACGTGCATGTTCAACTGGCTGGCCGCCAGGGTCTCGACGCGGTTATGCGCAGTCCAGGTGCTCTGCTCCAGAATCAGGCGTCCCCACTCGGCCTGGGCTTTCTCGCGCTGGGCCATTTCTGCCGCCAGGTCGTTGAGCATGACCCGACTCCAGTGGGTGCTGTAGGCCACGGCGAGCGCACTGAGCACGATCATGACCCAGACGATCGCCAGCCAGCCGCTGCTCCGTGGCAAACTATGGCGCTCGGCCAGCAGAGGCAATTGGCTGCCCATCAGCGTTTCTCCGCGATGCGCAATACCGCGCTGCGCGCACGTGGGTTGCCTGCCACTTCAACCGCGGACGGCTTGATCGCCTTGCCGACCAGATTGATGCTCACCTGAATATCCGCAGCGCGGATCGGCAGGTCCCGCGGCAAGGGCGCGCCCTTGGCCTCGCGGCGCATAAAGAGTTTGACCATGCGGTCTTCAAGGGAGTGAAAGCTGATTACCACCAGACGCCCGCCGGGCGCCAGCACATCCAGCGCCGCCTGGAGGCCATCGGCCAGGTCATCGAGCTCGCGGTTGATAAAAATACGAATGCCCTGAAAAGCGCGGGTCGCCGGATGCTTGTGCTTTTCCCAGGCCGGATTGGCCACTTTCAGCACTTCAGCCAGATCACCGGTACGGCTAAAGGGTTGCTGCGCCCGGCGGGTGACCACCGCGCGGGCCATGCGCTTGGCAAAACGCTCTTCGCCGTACTCCTTGAGCACGGTAGCAATATCGGCTTCGGCGGCGCTGTTGATCCACTCGGCAGCGCTCTGGCCACTGGTCGGGTCCATACGCATATCCAGGGGGCCGTCCTGCATAAAGCTGAAACCGCGTTCGGCATCATCCAGCTGCGGAGAAGAAACCCCCAGGTCCAGCAGCACGCCGTCGACCTGGCCATACAGACCGCGCTGGCGCAGCTCTTCGGCCATGTCGGCAAAGGAGCGTTGTATAACGACAAAGCGGCCATCCTCGGCCGCCAGCTGTGAACCGACCCGGATCGCTTCCGGGTCCTTGTCGAAGCCAATCAGCCGACCCTCTTCCGAGAGCCTGGCGAGCACCGCGCGGCTGTGGCCGCCGCGGCCAAAGGTGCCATCTATATAGAGGCCGTCCGGGCGCACGGCAAGACCTTCGAGGGCCTCATCGAGCAGTACACTAACGTGTCCGTACAAAGGTTGCATAATCAGAGCCTCAAGGTATGCAGCTCGGCTGGCATCGCGCCAACATCCTGCACTTCGTTGAGGTAGGCACTGGTGGTAGCCTCCCAGGCATCTTCACTCCAGAGCTCGAACTTGTGTACTTGACCGACCAGCATCACTTTCTTGTCCAGCCCCGCGTACTCACGCAGTAACGGCGGCACAACAAAGCGCCCATTGCTGTCCAGTTCGATATCATTGGCATTACCAATCAGCAGGCGCTGCATGCGCACGACCTGCGGGTTGACGTTGGGCAGATTGCCGAGCTTTTGCTCGATTTCGTCCCACTCAGCCTGGGGGTAGATCCACAAACAGCGGTCATCCAGGCCAATAGTCGCGACCAATTGACCACCACAGGCGCCCAGCAGCCGGTCGCGATAACGCGCAGGCATCGCCAGTCGCCCTTTGGCGTCCAGATTGATGGCGTTGGCTCCTCGGAACACGCTGGTCACTTCCCCTAATGGTGGTGCTGTTTATCGGGCGTCTTTTACCAAAACAACCCACTTTTACCCACTTCGTACCACTTTGACACACTATAGGAAGCCCACGCGGTTATCGTCAAGTCAGGAGTTCACGAAAAAAGTGTTGCGTGGCAGGGGTTTAGTAACAAATCAGGGGTATGTGCGCGATATGACGCCCATTACGAGGGACGAACTTGATAGGCTACAGACGGATGCCATCCATAGTTAAAGTGAATTATCACTATTAAGATTTTTTTGATCTAAATGCAGGGGGTTTCACAGCGGGACAGAAAAAAATAAGAGTTGGCCTGTAAGCCGGGTTCTGTCGTGAACAGTCATTCCTCTACGACAGCCATCACTGACTGCCTCTAGCAACCTACCCGAACCCAGTGCGGGCCACACCCAAGGGTTCCTATTTGGTCTTGCTCCGAGTGGGGTTTACCATGCCACGAACTGTTACCAGTCGCGCGGTGCGCTCTTACCGCACCCTTTCACCCTTACCTGATCCCCTTGCGGGGCCATCGGCGGTCTACTCTCTGCTGCACTTTCCGTAGGCTCACGCCCCCCAGGCATTACCTGGCACTCTGCCCTATGGAGCCCGGACTTTCCTCCCTATCGCAAGCGATACGGCGACTGTCCAGCCAACTCTTGGACACAATACTAGCCGGGCTCAGTGCCAGCGGCAAGCCCAGTGTTGTTTGCACCCTATCGGTGCGCGGCGTGCACCATGGCAGCGCAGCATTCGCGCCGCCCTGCATGGCCATGCATGCCCTATTGCAGTGCAGGGCCCATCAACCCGTAATACCGCCAGGTTGGCACAACCTCTGCATTGGATATTCGTGCCTATGAGATCCGCGGCTGGCTGACTGCAACAACTCGGCCTGGGCTGACCTTGCCTTCGGGCTTGAGACAATTTGCTACCAATGGACAACTAGGGTTCCGGCCTGCCTGCAGGTGACTGGTCCGAGAGTTGTCGACCTCCACACGGGGGTTACACGGCGGGACAAAAGCCCGGGAGAGCCTCAGACAGCTGAGATCTCGTTACCTGTAACCGTGGAGACTGCCATGCCTGCTGCACCCTTGTTCCGCCACGCCTCGTCGCTACGCCCCTTTGGTCCTGCCGGGAGCTGCCCATGTCGCGCCTGATGAACCGCAAACCCGGCCGGGTGCTGCATCTGGGTCTGGTGCTGCTGCCCTTCGCCCTGCTGTTACTGCTCTACCTGGCCAGCTCGCAGGCGCGGCTGGTGGACAACCCGAATGACAAACTGCTGCCCAGTTTTACCCAGATGGCCGACGCCGTTGAGCGGATGGCCTTTACCCCAGACCGCCGCACTGGCGCCTACCTGTGGTGGGATGACACCGGCGCCAGCCTCAAGCGCCTGGGCACCGGCCTGGGGATAGCCGCCACAGTCAGCCTGGTCCTCGGCCTGGCGATGCTGATCCCGCTGCTGCGCACCCCGCTCTCGCCCTTGGTCACGGTGATCTCGATGATTCCGCCGCTGTCGATTCTACCGATCCTGTTTATCGTCATGGGGCTGGGCGAGTTGTCCAAGGTCATGCTCATTGTGCTGGGCATTACCCCGGTGCTGATCCGCGATATGCAGCAACGAGTCAGCGAAATCCCCGCCGAGCTGCTGATCAAGGCCCAGACCCTGGGCGCCAATACCTGGCAGGTGCTGATCCGCGTGGTGCTGCCGCAACTGCTGCCCAGGCTGCTGCAGGGCCTGTGCCTGGCGCTGGGGCCGGCCTGGCTGTTCCTGATTGCCGCGGAAGCCATCGCCTCTACCGACGGACTCGGCTACCGCATCTTTCTGGTGCGCCGCTACCTGGCGATGGACGTGATCCTGCCCTACGTGGCCTGGATCACCTTGCTCGCCTTCATCATGGACCGCGCACTCAAAGGCCTATGCCGGGGGCTTTTCCCCTGGTTCGAACCCAAGGGAGCGCATTGATATGAGCGCCATCTCGATCCGCAACGTCTGGCAGCAATACGGCGAGAACGTAGTGCTGGAAAACCTCAACCTGGAGGTCGCCAGCGGCGAATTCATCACCATGGTCGGGGCGTCGGGCTGCGGCAAATCGACCTTCCTGCGCCTGCTGCTGGGCCAGGAAACACCCAGCAAAGGTCAGATACTGCTGGATAGCCAGCCCCTGGCCGCCGAACCCGGTCCGGAACGCGGCGTGGTATTCCAGCGCTATTCGGTGTTTCCACATCTGACGGTGCTGGGCAATGTGATGCTCGCACTGGAACTGCAAGGTTCGCCGCTGCTTGGCCGCCTGCTGGGTACGGCGCGCCAGCAGGCGCGCGAGCGCAGCGTCGCCATGCTCGAAGCGGTGGGCCTCGGCCACGCCCTGAAGCAGTATCCGCATGCCCTCTCCGGCGGCATGCAGCAGCGCCTGGCGATTGCCCAGGCGCTGGTCAAAATGCCGCGCATTCTGCTCCTCGACGAGCCCTTCGGCGCCCTCGATCCGGGCATCCGCAAGGATATGCACGCACTGCTGCTGAGCCTCTGGAAACAGTCGGGGCTGACCGTATTCATGGTCACCCACGACCTGAGCGAGGGCTTTACCCTGGGCACCCGGCTGCTGGTGTTCGACAAGACCCGCGTCGACCCACAAGCCCCCGGGGCCTATGGCGCGCGCATCACCTACGACATTCCTCTGAACAGTGATCGACTGGCAGCCCGCGCCGCGCTGGATGCCCTGCCCGAACACATCACTGGTCAACTGCCGACACCTGAACTGCAAGGAGCTTCCGCATGACTGTTCCCGCGCCCCTGCGCACCACCCTGTTTGAAGAACTGCTGCCCGGCGGCGGGCACACCTCGTTTATCCTCAAGCGCGGTCAACTGCTGCGCCTGACCGATATCGAAGGTGGCGCCAATGTCAGCCTGATGCTGTTCAACGCGCAGGAAAAAAGCGAACGCCTGAACCTGCCCGACAGCCTCAAATGCCAGCACACCGCCAAACTCAGCGCCGGCCACTGTCTGTACTCGGACATGGGCCGCGTGCTGGCCGCTATCGTCACCGACACCTGCGGCTGGAGCGACAGCTTTGGCGGGGTGCTGAATGCCGAGGAAGTGCAGGCTAAATACGGCCAAGGCCGCTACCAGGAGCTGCGCAACGGCTTTTTCCGTAACGGCGTGGATAACCTGCTGATCGAGATGGGCAAGTGGAACCTGAACCTCGCCGACCTGTTGATGACCCTCAACCTGTTCAGCAAGGTCAGCGTCGATGCCGAGGGCCGCTTTCATTACCAGCCTGGCAACTCCTGCGCCGGCGACCTGATTGAGCTGTACGCACCCATGGACACGCTGGTGGTGCTCACTGCACTGCAGCACCCGATGGACCCGAGCAGCGACTATGCACCCAAACCGGTGCAGCTGAGTTGGCACAAGGTCGCCTACGACGGCATCACCGTGCTGTGCCGCAACACCCGCGCGGAAAATGTGCGCGGCCTGTACAACACCGACCGCATCCACCTCTGAGGGCCGCAGACATGCCACTGACTCACAGCGACAAGCAGGCGGACAACGCCACCTTCCGCGCCACCATCGCCGCCGGCGAACCCTTGATGCTCGACATCAAGGCCGGCCAGACCCTGCGCCTGCTCGATCTGGAAGGCAATCAGGCGGTCGACACGCTGTTCTATAGCGCCCGTAACCCGCGCGAACGCTATGACGTGCAACGCACCCTGCGGCGCCAGAACAGCGTCTATCTGACCAGCGGCAGCGTCCTCTACAGCAACCTGGGCAACCCGATGCTGAGCATCAGCGCCGATACCTGCGGCCGTCACGACACCCTCGGCGGCGCCTGCGCCCAGGAAAGCAACACGGTCCGTTACGCCCTGAACACGCGCTATATGCACAGCTGCCGCGACAACTTCCTGCGCGCCAGCCTGCACGACGGGCGCCTGAACAAAGCCGACATCAGCGCCAATATCAATTTCTTCATGAACGTGCCGGTCACGCCCGAGGGCGGACTGACCTTCGAGGACGGCATCTCCGGCGCCGGCAAGTATGTCGAGTTGCTCGCGCAGATGGACATCATTGTGCTGATTTCCAACTGCCCGCAACTGAACAACCCGTGCAACGGCTATAACCCGACACCGGCGCAGATATTGGTTTGGGATCAGTAAGCTTCAAGCTCTCAGCGGCAAGCTTCAAGCAAGCCGTGCAGTACCTACCAACCCAAGTACCAAGCCGACAGCCAGCCCTTTGCGGCTTGACACTGGCAGCTTGCAGCTCCCAATGGGACGACCCAGGGAGCACAGCATAGGCAAACCAGGACGACCTGGCCGAGGAATACCCATGTTCAACAGTTTACTGATCGCCAACCGCGGCGCCATCGCCTGCCGTATTCTGCGCACCCTGAACAGCCTGGATGTTCGCGGCGTGGCGGTGTATTCCGAAGCCGATGCGGCCAGCCTGCATATCCAGCAGGCTGATGAAGCCATCTCCCTGGGTGAGGGTGCAGCTACCGGCACTTACCTGGATGTGCAGAAGATCCTCGCCGCCGCCCGGCACAGCGGCGCCCAGGCGATACACCCCGGTTACGGCTTCCTCTCGGAAAACGCCGCCTTTGCCGAAGCCTGCGAGGCGGCGGGCATCGCCTTTGTCGGGCCCACCCCCGAGCAGTTACGGGTATTCGGCCTTAAACATACCGCCCGCGCCCTGGCCAGGCAGCACGGTGTGCCGCTGCTCGAGGGCACAGAGCTACTCGACAGCCTGGCCACTGCGCTGACGGCGGCCGAGCAGGTCGGCTACCCGGTGATGCTGAAAAGCACCGCGGGGGGCGGCGGCATCGGCATGCGGGTATGCCGTGACGCCGGCGAACTGGACGACGCCTTCGAGACGGTCAAACGCCTGGGGCAGAACAACTTCAGCGACGCCGGGGTGTTTATCGAGAAATACATCGAGCGCGCCCGGCACCTGGAAGTGCAGGTGTTTGGCGATGGTCAGGGCGGCGTGCTGGCTCTGGGCGTGCGCGACTGCTCGGTGCAGCGGCGCAACCAGAAGGTCGTTGAGGAAACCCCGGCGCCCAACCTGCCCGATGGCATGGCCGACGCCCTGTGCGCGGCGGCCATCCAACTGGCCAGCGCGGTGCAGTATCGCAGCGCCGGCACGGTCGAGTTTGTCTATGACAGTGAGGCCGCGCAGTTCTATTTCCTCGAGGTCAACACCCGCTTGCAGGTGGAGCACGGCGTGACCGAGCAGGTCTGGGGCGTGGATCTGGTCCGCTGGATGATCGAACTGGCGGCCGGCGATCTGCCGCCGCTGGCCGAGCTGGGCAAAGAGCTTAAAGCCCAGGGCCACGCCATCCAGGCCCGGGTGTATGCCGAAGACCCCGGCCGCGACTTCCAGCCCTGCCCGGGGCTGCTGACCGCGGTGAGCTTTCCGCCGGCCGACGGCCAGGCGCTGCGCATCGATACCTGGGTCGAAGCCGGGTGCGAGATACCGCCCTACTTCGACCCGATGATCGCCAAGATCATCTGCTGGCAGCCGACCCGCGAGGCAGCCAGCGCCGCGCTGCACGCTACCCTCGGCGAGACGCAGTTGTACGGTGTGGAAACCAATATCGACTATATCCGCCAGATCCTGCTGGACACACCCTTTGCCAGCGGCGAGCCCTGGACGCGCTGCCTGGAGGGTCTGAGCTACCACGCCAGCAGCTTCGAAGTACTCAGCGGCGGCACCCAGACCACAGTCCAGGATGTGCCTGGCCGTCTGGGCTACTGGGCGGTCGGCGTGCCGCCGTCCGGCCCGATGGATAATCTGGCCCTGCAACTGGCCAACCGGTTGCTGGACAACCCCAGGGCTGCCGCCGGCCTGGAAATTACCATGAGCGGGCCGACGCTGAAATTCAATACCGACGCGGTGGTGGCGGTCACCGGCGCCGAGATCCCACTGAGCATCGACGGCCAGCCACACCCCATGCACACCTGCCTGCTGATCAAGGCCGGCAGCCAGCTCACGTTAGGCACCATTGCCGGGGCCGGCGCGCGCAGCTATCTGGCCCTGCGCGGCGGGGTGCAGGTACCGGATTATCTGGGCAGCAAGAGTACCTTTACCCTCGGCCAGTTTGGCGGGCATGCCGGTCGCGCCCTGCGCGCGGGTGATGTGCTGCATCTGCCGCTGCTGGCCGACCGCAGCAGCGGCGCCAGCCTGGCAGCGGAGCTGCGCTGCGACCTGCCTGCGGTCAGGCAGCTGCGGGTGATTTACGGCCCGCATGCGGCGCCGGAGTATTTTACCGAGCGGTATATGCAACGTTTTCTGGCTACCGACTGGGAAGTGCATTTCAACTCCAGTCGCACCGGCGTGCGGCTGATCGGGCCCAAACCCGAATGGGTGCGCGAGGATGGCGGCGAGGCCGGGCTGCACCCGTCGAATATTCATGACAATCCCTATGCGATCGGCGCCGTGGACTTCACCGGTGACCTGCCGGTGATTCTCGGACCCGATGGCCCCAGCCTGGGCGGCTTCGTCTGCCCGGTCAGCATCATCGAGGCCGACCTGTGGCAGATGGGTCAGCTCAAGGCCGGCGACCGGGTACGCTTTATCCCCGTGGACCTGGATAGCGCACGGGAACTGGCGGTGCTGCGTGAACAGGCAATCCAGCAACTGCAGCCGCTCTGCCCGGCGAGCAGCCCCGCTGTGACGCCAGAATCCCCGATAGTGCTGGATATTGGCGAAGACGACACGCGCCTGGTCGCGCGCCTGTCCGGCGATACCCACCTGCTGCTGGAGATCGGCCCGCCGGAACTGGATCTGGTGCTGCGCTTTCGCGGTCACGCGCTGATGCAGTCGCTGCAGGCCATGCACTTGCCAGGGGTAAGCGATCTGACCCCGGGCATTCGCTCGCTGCAGGTGCATTATCAACCCGAGACGCTACCGATCGACCGGCTGCTGCGCATTGTCGAGGATGCCTGGGAAGCGGTGTGTACCGCCCGCGACCTCAAGGTCCCCTCGCGCATCGTGCACCTGCCCTTGTCCTGGGATGATCCGGCCTGCCAACTGGCG
The DNA here is from genome assembly GCA_046496585.1 of Halopseudomonas sp. GTDB lineage: Bacteria > Pseudomonadota > Gammaproteobacteria > Pseudomonadales > Pseudomonadaceae > Halopseudomonas. The sequence goes on along the minus strand of JAWOGT010000209.1, from coordinate 380 downwards.
ATCGACAAATACATGACCACCGTGCGCAAGGACGCGCCCTGGTGCCCGAGCAACCTGGAATTCATCCGCCGCATCAATGACCTGCCGAATCTCGACGAGGTGTACCGCACGGTGTTCGCGGCCAGCTACCTGGTCATGGGCCTGGGCGATGTCTATCTCGGCGCGCCGGTGGCCACGCCGCTGGACCCGCGCCATCGCCTGGTCACCACCAAATACAACCCGGCGCGTACCTGGACGCCGGAGAACGCCGTCGGCATCGGCGGCGCCTATCTGTGCGTGTACGGCATGGAAGGCCCAGGCGGCTACCAGTTCGTCGGTCGCACAGTGCAGATGTGGAATCGCCATCATCAGACCACCGATTTCACCGACGGCAGGCGCTG
>JAWOGT010000179.1:0-11294 GCA_046496585.1 Halopseudomonas sp. | reverse complement strand
TCGACATGAAAGTGTCCGGCGCCTTTCACATGGTCCAGCACGTGCAGGTAATAGGGCAGAACCCCTTGATCGCCTAGTGCTTCGCTCAGCTCCAACTGTTGTTCAAGCTGGTCATTAACCCCTTTAAGCAATACCGCCTGATTCAATAGTGTGATGCCGGCGGCACGCAGGCGCTGCACGGCTGAGCCGAGATGCTGGTCGATTTCGTTGCCATGATTGCAGTGCAATACCATGGTCACCGGTAAGCGCGTCCCGCACAGGGCATCTATTAACGCGGGAGTAACGCGTTGCGGAATGACCACCGGCAGTCGGGTATGCACGCGCAGTCGGCGGATATGCGGGATCGCGGCAATCTCGCGGGTTAGCCAGGCCAGGCGTCGATCGTTGGCCGCGAGCGGATCTCCGCCGCTGTAGATGACTTCGCGCAGACTGCTGTCCTGGCGAATGTAGTCCAGCGCCTGATGCCATTGCTCGGTACTCAGATTATTCTCGGCATAGGGGAAGTGGCGGCGAAAACAGTAGCGGCAATTGATCGCGCAGCCGCCGCTGACGATTAACAGCAGGCGTCCGTGGTATTTATGGATAATGCCGGGCTGCGCGTTGCTGTGCTGTTCCCCCAGGGGATCAAGTTGATAGCCCGGTTGGGCCAGCAGTTCTTCACCCACGGGCAGTACCTGACGCAATAATGGGTCATGCGGGTTGCCTGGCTGCATGCGCGCCAGATAGGGTTCGGGCACGCGCAGGGCAAATTCTGCGCTGGCAGCTTGCGCCGGTCCCAGCAGGGCCGGGTCCAATTGCAGCCGCTGCAGCAGGGTGCGAGGGTCAGTTATGCTGGAGGCCAGCAGACTTTGCCAGCTGTCGGACTCAACAGCGGCTACAGATCCATGTATCATTGGCGTTTTCCGCGCTTGGGTGGCAAGGCATCCGTCGGACGTTGTAGCTGACGTCTGGCTGTCGCCGGGGATGTTCCCGGTCTGACGCTTCTGTTCAGCGCTTTATCGGATGTTTCCGTTCAAACTGTCAGTGGGAAGTGTATGGCCAATTATTCTACCAACGAATTCAAGCCCGGTCTCAAGGTGATGCTCGATGGCGACCCGTGTTCCATTCTGGAAAACGAGTACGTCAAGCCGGGCAAGGGCCAGGCGTTCAACCGGGTCAAGGTTCGCAACCTGCGGACCGGCCGGGTCAACGAGCGTACCTTCAAGTCGGGGGATAGCCTGGAAGGCGCGGATGTGATGGATCGCGAGATGGAGTATCTGTACACCGACGGTGAGTTCTGGCACTTCATGGCGACTGACGGCTCCTTCGAACAGGTCGCTGCCGACGAGAAAGCGGTCACCGAAGTCATGAACTGGCTGAAGGAGCAGGTGATTTATCAGGTCACGCTGTTCAATGACGCACCTATTGCGGTTGGCGCGCCCAATTTCGTCGAACTGGAAGTGGTCGAAACCGACCCGGGTGTCCGCGGCGATACCTCCGGCGGCGGCACCAAGCCGGCCAAACTGGTCACCGGCGCGGTGGTCAAAGTGCCGCTGTTCATCAACGTGGGTGATGTGCTGAAAGTCGATACCCGCAGTGCTGAATACGTGGGTCGCGCTTGAACGCCTGAGCCTTGGCAAACACGCATTGATCAACCGGGGCCTGGCCCCGGTTTTTCTTTTCTGATCGGGGAGCAGGTGATGCAGGACTGGCAACCTTCGGCGTCGATTGACGCCTTGCGCGCGCGGGCGAAGATCATTGATCAGGTCCGTGGTTTTTTTGCCGAACGTGCGGTGTTGGAGGTGGATACGCCTTGTCTGTCTACGGCGGCGGTCAGTGATCCGCAGTTGCAGCCCTTTGCGACAGACTATATCCCCGACGGCGGCCTGGTTGCCCAGCGATTGTACTTGCACACCTCGCCAGAATACCCGATGAAGCGACTGTTGGCGGCCGGCAGTGGCTGCATCTGGCAGTTGTGCAAGGTATTTCGCAATGGCGAGGTGGGTGGCCGGCACAATCCCGAGTTCAGTATGCTCGAGTGGTACCGGCTGGGCTTTGACCATCACCGCTTGATGGATGAGGTGGACGCGCTGGTGGTGGCTGTGCTGGCCTGTGCGCCAGCCCGGCGCGTCACCTATGCCAGTTTGTTTGCCCAGCATCTGTCGCTGGATATCCATCGATGCAGTGATGATGAACTTGCCCTGCAGGGGCGCCAGCGCTGTGGTTTTAACGGCGACCTGCCGCGCGATGGCTGGCTTAACCTGTTGTTCTCCCATTGTGTCGAGCCACAGCTACAAGCGCCAACCCTGGTTTATGCCTTCCCGGCGTCACAGGCCGCGTTGGCGCTGATTGTGGCAGGCGATGATGAGGTGCCGAGCGCCGCGCGCTTTGAACTGTTCGTGCAGGGAATGGAGTTGGCTAACGGCTATTTCGAGTTGACCGACCCTAGGGAACAGGCGCGGCGCTTTCATAGCGATCAGTGCGAGCGCGCGGCAATGGGCGTGGCCGCATTGCCGGTGGATATCCGCTTGGTCGATGCACTGGAGGCCGGATTGCCCGCGTGTGCCGGCGTCGCTTTGGGCCTGGACCGGTTGGTCATGTTGGCCCTCGGAGCGCAACGCATTGATCAGGTGATCGCGTTCAGCTTCGAGCGGGCCTGACTTTAATCGCCGTCCGTCGTCGCCGACCGTCATCGCTGCAGTTGCTCAGTCGATGAGTTTTCCCAAGGCCTGGCCCATGCTCACGGCAGCACCCGCGGCCATCCCTGGATCCCAGGCTGCGTGGCCGGGTCCAAACAGCACTATGGCGGTTGAACCGAGTTTGAAACGGCCCATTTCCGCGCCGCGCTCCAGAGCCGGTGCTGCCTGGCCATAACGTTCGGCTTTGAGTTGCCTGGAGGGTGGCGCTACCAGTCCCGCCCACACGGTTTCAACCGAGGCTACCACCATCGCGCCGACTAGCACGACGGCCATGGGCCCGTGAGCCGTTTCAAACAGGCAAACAACCCGTTCGTTGCGCGCAAACAGCTCGGGTACGTTTTCGGCGGTCAACTGATTGACTGAGAACAGCTTGCCTGGCACGTAGATCATATCGGTCAATGTGCCGCCGCAGGGCATATGCACCCGGTGGTAGTCCCTGGGTGACAGATACACGGTGGCGAATTCTCCGCCCTGGAACAGCGCTGCGTGCTCGGGATGCCCGCCGAGCAGCTCGAGGACACTGAAGCTCTGGCCCTTGGCCTGGAATACCCGCCCGTGCTCAATCTTGCCCAGTTGGCTGATGGTGCCATCCGCCGGGCAAAGAATACTATCGGCTTGCGGGTCGAGTGGTCGGGCTCCGGGCTTGAGGGCACGGGTGAAGAAGTCGTTAAAACAGACAAAGGCGGTGGGCTCGGTTTGCTCCGCTTCACGCATGTCGACATCGTAGCGTTTGACGAACCAGGTGATGAACGGGTTTTTTACCCAGCTCCAGGTGCAATTGGCCAGACAGCCCGCCAGGCGGGAAATCAGCTGTTGGGGTAACAGATACTGCATGATGATAAACAGGCGCTCGCGCATGCTGGGTCCTTAGATTTCAACGGGTGTGTCAGAGAGGTTACCCCATTCGGACCATGAGCCTGCGTAGGCTCTGACCCGGGGATAGCCGAGTATTTTTGCCGCCAGGTAAGTAAAGCCTGAGCGGTGATGGGTCTGGCAATGGGTGACGATGTCCTTGTCTGGCGTTATGCCCAGAGACTGCAGTTGCTCCTGCAGGTCGGTGCGCAGACGCAAGCCGCGCTGCCCATCCATGCCCGCGGTCCATTCGAAGTTGATCGCGCCGGGCACGTGACCGCCGCGCGCGGCGAGGACCTTTTCGCCGCGAAATTCGGCGGCCGAGCGGGCGTCCCAGATCAACAGGTCTGGCTGCCTCAGGCTATCCATCAGCTCCCTGGCACTGATCGTCACGCTAGGGTCCAGCACTAACTGCGGCTGGGTGGGCGCCGCGTGGTTGGGCTGCGTTTGCGTCTTCAGGCCGTCCTGTTGCCAGGCGTTGAGTCCGCCATTCAGGTAGCTGTAGCGGCTATGGCCGATGCTGTCGAGCATCCAGATAAAACGCCCGGCCCAGCCGCCACCTTCGTCGTCATAGACAAGGTAATGCAGGTCGGGATGATGGCCCAGCTCGGCAAACAGTTGAACCAGATGCGCCATGTCGGGCAGCAGTCCGGGGCGTGGTGCGGGTGAGCTGATCCGTGCCGGAGACAGATGGACTGCCCCCGGCACATGGCCTTGTAGATAGTGCTCCGGGGTGGACAGGTCAACCAGCCGCAAATCGTTGCTCAGCGGTTGGGAATCCAGCATGACAGCCAGGTCTTGCGGCTCGATCAGTAAAGGCAGCGCGTTTGACGACATGGGGGTAGTCTCCGGTAATCCTGCCTGTTGCGCTCAGGCTTTGGATTGAAAATTGATCAGCGCACGGTAAACGCATTCTGCGGTCTTGAGCAGTGCCTTGCGCTGTTTCTCGTTGGACATGGCGTCCTGGCTCAGCCCCTGGACGCCGAGAAGGGCAATAATCTCTCCGCGGTGCTGCAATGGCAGGAGCTGGACGCATTGGTCGCCTAGCAGGGTTTTCAATGTCGCTGGAATCAGTGTGCTGTCACCCTGCAGGCGGAGTGGGTTCAGATTGTGCAGACTATTGGTTTTAAGCCATTGCCCCCACTGCGTACCGCGGCAGTTACCGAGTGCCAGCCCGTGCATTGCCGGTTGAGCCTCGAAGCCCCTGTTGGCGCTGATGACCAGACCCTTGTTCTTTTCATTATACAGCGCAATCCAACTCTGGCTGTGGCCCATGCCCTGAATTATTGCCTGCAACGCACTGTGCAGCAGCTCTCCCAGGCTGTCGAACGCGCTGGGGTGCGCCAGCATTCTCAAGCATTGCTGCCGCCACACCGCCGGATCTGGTTGGCCTGCTTCGCGCAGCGTACCTGGCCTGTTCGCCGGTGTCGCAAGCGGGTCAGCCGCCGCCGCCGCCGCTGGGCGGGTGCGGCGGCGGGTTGGCCAGATCAATGCCTGAGCGGGAAGCCAGACGTCAGGCTCAGCCTGCTCAGACTGACTGCGTGCGCTCTGTACGGCGTTCATGTGGCTGGCGCTGTGTGCCTCGGCCAGCGAGCAGCCCAGATAGAGTGCGGTCAGTTGCTGCCAGCGCCCGGTATGCCGGGCATCCCAGTCGTGATGTGCGCCCAGGGCAATACCGTTGGCCATCAGCAAGCTGTTGGCGGGCATGGTCAGCCAGCGTGACAGGGCGCGATCGGCATCCAGCCGTGCCTGTTGCTGCTGCGGGTGAGTCGAATTGCGAGCGATACGCAGGGCCTTGACCATCACCCGGCGGCTGCTGCCGAGTGATCGGTAGCCTTGCAGTATCCATGGCGGTAGCCACCAGTCTTCAGCCAGCTGTTGAATCAGGCTCATTAGCTGACCGCTGTTGAGCGGCTTGGGCTTACCGCTATCTGCGGCGGTTCCGCGCTCCGAGTGCCGCACGTCTTAACCACGGAACAGCGCTGGGTGCTGATAAACCAGCACCCAGCAGGGGGCAAGAAACAACAGGCTGGCCAACGAGACTTCATGCCATAGCCTGGCCATCCTGTTGGCGAACAAACCTTGCGCCTGGACGAGGGCATGTTCACTGATGCTCAGTATTTGCCGATAGGCCAGCGGCATCTGCTCTTTTTCGACCATCGGCAAGCTGCGCAGCAGGTTACCCAGGCGCAGTGTGCCCAGCAGATTGCAGGCCTGCTCGAGGGTCAGGATGTCGATATCTTTGGTCCGCGCCATCTCGCCTGCTGCCCGGCAGACCTGCAGCGCCGCGGCGGGCACGCGCAACAATTCACGGGTCAGGTCATGGGTGCCCATGAGTTGATTGTCGAGCACGCTGGTCAGGCGTGTGTACTGGTATTGTTCGATGGGTAGCACAAAGCTGTTCAGGCTTTGCCGAAGGCTGCCGATATCAATTGGTACCATCAGTTTACCTTCTTGTTCTGTGCTCATGCGGTATGCAGCTTATAATGAAAGTATCGACGGCCTATGGCTGATAAGACTATAACGTGATCAAAATTATTTTGCTGCCTAATGGCGCATCCGCGCGGCGGCCACTTTTACTTTCAGGGGATTGAACGGGTTTATGTTGAAAATTGCCGGCTTTCTGGTTGTCATCTGCAGTGTTCTCGGTGGTTTTATGTTGTCTGGCGGGCAGTTGGCGGCACTCTGGCATCCGTTCGAGATCTTGATTATCGGCGGTGCCGCGATCGGCGCTTTCCTGGTCGCCAACAACATGACCACGGTAAAGAAAGCCTTTGGCAAGGCGCCGATCATTATTTTTGGGCATCGTTTTGGCAAGCCGTTCTATCTGGATGTGCTGGGTGTGCTCTATGAAGTGCTCAACAAGAGCCGCCGTGAAGGGATGATGTCGATCGAGGCGGACATCGAAGAGCCGGCTGAAAGTCCGATCTTCAGCAAGTATCCGGCGATACTCAAAGACAAGCACATGACCGAGTTTATCTGCGATTATCTGCGCATCATGTCGACCGGCAATATGGCGCCGCATGAGTTGGAAGCCCTGTTCGACGTGGAAATCTCCAGTCTTACCGAAGAGTTGCATGAGCCTGCGCATGCGGTGACTCGGGTCGCCGATGGCTTGCCGGCCTTTGGTATCGTCGCCGCCGTGCTGGGTATCGTGATTACCATGGGGGTGCTCGGTGATGCGGATAACGCCGAGATTGGCCAGAAGGTTGCTACGGCGCTGGTTGGAACGCTGCTGGGTATTCTGGCCGCCTATGGTTTTGTCGGGCCCTTTGCCGCGGCGATGGGGCATGAGGCGCACGAGGAAGCCAATACCTACGAGGCGATCAAGATGTGTCTGGTTGCCAGTGCCCAGGGGTTGCCCCCGGCATTGGCCGTGGAGTTCGGCCGCAAGGCGTTGTTACCCGAGCATCGACCCAGCTTTCTGGAGCTGGAAGAGTCGGTAAAGGGACGCTGACCGGTGGATAACAATCAACCGATCATCGTAAAACGCATCAGCCGCAAGGCTGACGGGCATCACGGCGGCGCCTGGAAGATTGCCTTTGCCGATTTTGCCGTGGCCATGATGGCGTTCTTTCTGGTCATGTGGCTGCTCTCGACGGCCACGCCGGAACAGTTGAAGATGATCTCCGGCTATTTTAATGATCCCGTCGGGTTTTCCGAGGGGGGTAGTCCCTTTGCCATTGATTTGGGCGGCACGCCGACGCTGTCGCCTGAGCGGACGTTGCATGACAGCGAGGCGGATGACAGCGAGCCGCTGCCCATTGACGCAGAGCAGCTGGAAACGCTGGCCGAACAGGTCGAACAACGGGAACTGGATATGTTGTTGCAGGAGTTGCAGAACAAGATTGACGTTGAACCGGTGTTGCAGCGCTTCAAGGATCAGATATTGCTGGAGATCACCCAGGATGGGCTACGCATCCAGATCGTCGATGCAGAGAATCGGCCGATGTTTGCCAGCGGCAGCGCGCAACTGCAGCCCTATTTCGAAGAAATCCTGCTGGCGCTGAGCAGCAGCATTGCCGTGGTGCCGAAAAAGATCAGTGTCGGCGGTCATACCGATGCGCTGCCCTTTGTCGGCCGCAGGCAGTACGGCAACTGGGAGCTCTCAACCGAACGCGCCAATGCGGCCAGACGCACCTTGCTGGTCGCAGGGTACCCAGAGCAGCAGATTGCGCGCGTGGTGGGCTATGCCGATTCGGCCCTGTTTGATCGCAACCAGCCGACTAGTCCGATCAATCGGCGGATTGATATCGTGGTCCTCAACAAGCGCGCCGAGGACGATATTCTCAAGTATTCCGGCGACAGTAGCGCGAATGAGGATGATCTGCTGGAGGACGATCCGGCCGCCCCCGGTGACGCTGATGGCGCAGCGCCGGCAGCTAGCCCGGCGCCTGAGTCAGTGATTCAGGCCGAACCTGCTGGCGCTCCGGCACCCGTGCCGGTCCCGCAGGCGCCGGCAGACGACGCTCCGCGCCCGGCCAATCTGTTCGATGATCTCAATGCGCTTGAGCCGTTGCGTAACCAGTAGCCAGCTTAGTAGCTGGCCGGGCCAATGCTCGAGAGGATATGCCGGTAGCTGCTGATACGGCTGGCCGAAATGTCGCCACTGGCCACCGCACCCAGCAGGGCGCAGCCCGGCTCATGCAGATGCTGGCAATCGCGAAAGCGGCAGTGGCCGAGATAGGGTCGGAACTCGACAAAGCCTTCCAGCAGGTCGTCATGGCTGATGTGTGTCAGGCCGAATTCACGAATGCCGGGCGAGTCAATCAGATCCCCGCCGTCGGGGAAATGGAACAGTTTGGCCGTGGTGGTGGTATGGGTACCCTGGCCACTGGATTCCGACAACGGGCCGACCCGCAGGTCGATCCCCGGCAGCAGGGCGTTAATCAGCGACGATTTGCCCACCCCCGACTGACCGACGAAGACGCTGATATGGTCGCGCAGCGCCGCACGCAGTTCATCCAGACCGCTACCTGAGCTGGCGGATAATTCCAACACCTGATAGCCGAGGCGGGCATAGACATCCAGCCAGGCACGTATATCCGCGTAATCACCCTGCGCCAGCAGATCGGCCTTGTTGAGAATCAGTAAGGGCACCAGGCCAGACTGTTCGGCAGCCACCAGGTAGCGATCTATCAGCGTCGTGTAGGGGGTCGGCAGCGGCGCGAAGACAATCACCAGACGTTCGACGTTGGCCGCTACCGGCTTGAGCTGGCCACGGTAGTCCGGACGGCTGAGCTCTGACTGGCGCGGCAGTTGGGCAACAATAACGCCGCCGTTCTGATTGTCCGCGCGCCAGATAACCCGGTCACCGGTGACCATGGCCGGCAGGTTGGCACGCAGATGGCAACGGCGGATTAGCCCGGCCTCCGTGCCCTCGGTGGTTTCGACATCCACTTGCACGCCGAAGTGCGCTATCACCAGGCCCTGTTGCTCAGGCCCCAGATCGCCACCCACCAGGCTTTCTTCAGCCATATCGGCGCGCTTGCCAGCACGGACCGCGCGCTCATCCTGAATTTTCTGAATACGCCAGTTTTGACGTCGGGTAAGGTGTCGCTTTGCCATGGGATAGGGTTCCTGGAAGTTGCGCGAGTGTAGCACGCGCCGCGTATACTGATCGCCATACCATCTACCGACTACGCGCAGGAGTTCGCATGCTCAACCCCGAGAATCTGATCTGGATTGATCTGGAAATGACCGGTCTGGATCCGGATAACGACGTCATCATCGAGATCGCCACCGTGGTCACCGATTCGCAGCTGAATGTCCTGGCGGAAGGCCCGGTGATGGCGGTCAAGCAGGCGGATGCGCTGCTGCAAGGCATGGATGAGTGGAATACCCGCCAGCACGGCCAGTCCGGGCTGACTCAGCGGGTGCGCGACAGCCAGATCAGTGCCGAGGAGGCGCAGCGGCAAACGCTGGCGTTTCTGCAGCAATGGGTGCCTGCCGGCAAGTCACCGATGTGCGGTAATAGCATCTGCCAGGACCGGCGCTTTCTGTATCGCGGGATGCCGGAGTTGGAGGTCTATTTCCACTACCGCAATCTCGACGTATCGACTGTCAAGGAGCTGGTGGCGCGCTGGGCACCGGAGCTGCGGAGCGGTTTCAGCAAGCGCGGCAGCCATCTGGCGTTGGATGACATTTATGATTCGATCGCTGAACTGCAGTATTACCGTACGCATTTCATCAAATACTGAGCTTCAAGCTTCAAGCGTAACCCCATGGCGAGCGAGGGCCCAGATGACATGTTCGCGGACCAGCTCTGAGGGGTGCGACCGGCGGCTTTTTAGCGCTTCTATTACCGGGATACTGCTGCTGGCGTTGCCCAGCCCGACGGCCAGGTTGCGCAACCAGCGCTCGTGGCCGATGCGCCGGATCGGTGAGCCTTCGGTGTTGCTCAAAAAGGTCTGCTCATCCCAGCGAAACAGGCTGACCAGCGAGGCTTGATCCAGATCGTGACGCGGACTGAAATCCGCCTCGCGGGTCGGTTTGGCAAAGCGATTCCAGGGGCAGACCAGTTGGCAGTCGTCACAGCCAAACACCCGGTTGCCCATCATCGGCCGCAGGTCTTCGGGAATCGCCCCTTTCAATTCGATGGTCAGATAGGAAATGCAGCGCCGCGCATCCAGCACCTGGGGGCCAACAAAGGCCTGGGTTGGGCACTTGTCCAGACAGGCCGTGCAGCGACCGCAATGCTCGTCCTGGTAGGCGCCGTCAACCGGTAACGGCAGGTCGGTGAAGAGTTCGCCGAGGAAGAAATAGCTGCCCGCCTGGCGGTTCAGCAGCATGGTGTTTTTGCCGATCCAGCCGAGTCCCGCCTGGTTGGCCAGCCCGCGCTCCATGACCGGCGCGCTGTCGACAAAGGCGCGGTAGCCAAAGGGGCCGATCAGCGCCTGAATCTGCTCCGCCAGCTGCTGCAGGCGCCGGCGCATCAGCTTGTGGTAGTCACGCCCCAGCGCGTAGCGGGAGATGTAGGCGCTGTCCGGTTGGCCCAGCCGCTTGACCATGGCAGTGTCGGCGGGTAGGTAGTCCATGCGCACGGAAATCACCCGTTGGGTGCCGGGGACCAGTTCGGCTGGCCGGGTCCGTTTGCTGCCGTGACTGGCCATCCATTGCATTTCCCCCTGGTAGCCTGCGTCCAGCCAGCGCTGCAGATGCGCTGCATGCTGGCCAGTCTCGGCGGCGCTGATGCCGAGCTGTTGAAAACCCAGCGCCGAGCCCAGTTGGCGGATCTGCGAGGCCAGCTGCATTAGGTCGGATGGGCTATGGGTGTGGGGCATGGTCAGTTAAGGTCACTGTTGATTAAAGTCATTAGGGTAAACGGCAGCAGGTCTTTATAATTGTGCCAGACATCGCGACAGGTAGCATGCTGATGAGCACAGGTTGGCCGAAGCCCGTTTACAGCGCCGCCCAAACGCGAGCGATCGACGCTTCTATCATTGCCGGCGGGGTTGACGGGCTGGAATTAATGCAGCGGGCGGCTGATGCGCTCTGGGTCGAATTACGTGCGCGTTGGCCACGGGCAGATCAGTTGACGGTGCTCTGCGGCAAGGGCAATAACGGTGGCGATGGCTATCTGGTTGCGGTGCTGGCGGCGCAAGCGGGTTGCCAGGTCAGGGTGCTGACGCTCTGTGAGCCCGCTGAGCTGTCCGGTGATGCCAGGTCGGCCTGGCAGGCTGCCGTAGCGGCCGGCATTGGTATTGACGCATGGCAGCCAAGCAAGGCGCTGGCCGGGGTCGTCGTGGACGCGATGCTGGGCAC
>JAWOGT010000111.1:0-5922 GCA_046496585.1 Halopseudomonas sp. | reverse complement strand
AGCGCATGCTGGTAATGCTGGTCCGCTGTTTGGCCGACCAGCAGTTGCCCCTGGTGCTGTGGATACCGGGCCAGGTAATGCTGGAGAGACGCTTCGGTAACCACGCCGAGTTCAGCACGCCCGCGCAATACCATCTGGATAAGGCTTCCATGGGATGAGGTCGTGACGGCATTGTATTCTTTGCGCAGGGTTGTCGGGTCAGCATTAAAGCCGGCAAATGCATAATGATATCCACTTAACAGCACGATCCGCTTGCCCTGGCGCTGTTCGAAATAGGCCTGCCCGCGGCCTGGGTCTGCCTTGGCAATAAAGACGTCGCGGCCGCTCAGCGGGCCTGGCAAGCTATCCACTGGCTTATTCTGCCAACCCCAGTGCGGACTCTCGAACAGCATCATGTCGTAGTGACGCCGGTCGAAATCACGAAAACGCCGGCTGGCCGAGGTAGCAAAGAACACGAACTGGTAGTCACTCTGCAGCCTGTTCATGGCCGCAAGCAGGTCCAAGGTCAGCCCGGACCATTCCCCGCCCGACGGACCGTCGACGAACGGTGGGAAGCTATACCCACCCACGTAGACGCGAACAGGCTCGGCCTGACCTGGCTCGGCCTGCGCGCCCGGCGCCAACAACGTAACGATCAGTACCAGCAGCAGCGCCAACCTTGGCAGGGAATCACGAGCTGTTTTCAAAATGTAGGTCACCAGAGCATGCAATGATGGCTTAATGATATCGATAAGCCTTTAAAATACGCTAAATCGGTCGGTTGTTCGCGGCAAAGGTCAGCATTTCGAGTGCCTTTTCGGCCAAATCATCCAGGCTGATCTGACCCTGGGGATTGAACCAGGTGACCGTCCAGGACAACGCGCCGGTGAGCAGGCGGCGCAAGATAAACGGCTCCACACTCACCAGGCCAGCGTCATAAGCCTGCTGTAGAACCTCCAGCCAAACGCCTTCATAGATATCCCGCAAGCCCAGGATCAGCTGCTGCCCCTCCTCTGATAGCGAGCGCCACTCATACACCAGCACCGACATCGCCTCACCGGTGCCGCCCATGATCGAGTGCAATTCACAGCGGATCAGCGCCAGCAAACGCTGCCGGGGGTCCTCCACACCCGCAACCGCCATGCGCAACAGCGCGGTATTGCGGTGAATAGTTTCCTCCATCACCGCACGCAGGATGTCATCCTTGCTGCGGAAATGGTGAAAAATGCTACCCGACTGAATACCTACGGCAGCGGCCAGGTCACGCACGGTGGTGCGCTCAAAGCCCTTGCTGCTGAACAGATGGGCCGCGGCGTGCAGCAACCGGCCCCGCGGCGTCGCCGGATCAGTCAACAGCCCCGCATCAATCAGCTTGGCAAGCATTTCCTGGTTTTTATCAGCGGTATTGGGATGCATCAGACTCTCTAGGCAGCGGCAGACGGAAGAAGGCATTTACGCCAAAGGTCAGTGCTGGCATTAAACGCTATTGCCCGGCACTTTTCAAACCAAGCGCTTGCTTGGTAAGGTGGGCCAAGAGTCAGCGGAGAAGCGCATGAACAAGAGTGTCCGTATCGGCTGTGCCAGCGCCTTCTGGGGTGATACCTGTAGCGCCGCAGCCCAATTAGTCAAGGGCGCAGAGCTGGATTATCTGGTGTTTGATTATCTCGCCGAGATCACCCTGTCGATCATGGCCGGCGCGCAGATGAAAAACCCCGACGCCGGTTATGCCGGCGACTTCGTCGAGGTGCTCGAGCCCCTGCTGCCCCAACTGGCGGCCCGGGGCATCAAGGTCATCAGCAATGCCGGTGGCATCCATCCTCAGGCCTGCGCGGCCGCGCTCCAGGCGGCCTGTCAGCGCGCCGGCGTGTCCTTGACTATCGCCGTGCTGGGGGGTGATGACCTGCGCCCACAGTTAGCCGAATTGAAGCAACACGACGTGCGCGACATGGACAGTGCTGAGCCACTGCCCGCCCAGTGTGTCTCGGCCAATGCCTACCTGGGCGCACCCGGCATTGTTGCCGCCCTGCAACAGGGTGCCGATATTGTGATTACCGGGCGCATTGTCGACAGCGCCCTGGTCAGCGGCCCGCTGGTGCATGAGTTTGGCTGGGCCTGGGACGATTACCAGCGTCTGGCTCAGGCCGCGCTGGCCGGGCATCTGATTGAATGCGGCGCACAATGCACTGGCGGTAATTTTACCGACTGGCAGCAGGTACCCGATTATGAACATATCGGTTTTCCGATCGCCGAGATTGACCCTAGCGGTCAGATACTGATCAGCAAGCCTGCCGGTAGCGGCGGCTTGATCAGCCCGCTGAGCGTCGGCGAACAGCTACTGTATGAAATCGGCGACCCCGGCAATTATGTGCTGCCGGACGTGATCTGTGACTTCTCCCAGGTCAGGCTGACCCAGCACGCGGCCAATGTGGTCCAGGTCACCGGCGCCAAGGGCCGGGCGCCCAGCGAGCAGTACAAGGTCAGCGCCACCTGGCCGGACGGCTTCAAGTGCACCGCCAGTTGCCTGATGGCCGGCGTTGATGCGGTGGCCAAGGCCGAGCGCGTCAGCCAGGCCATCGTCAGCCGTACCCGGGAGATGTTCAGCCAGCGTGGCTGGGCGGATTATCGCCGGGTGGATATCGAATTGCTCGGCAGCGAGGCCACCTACGGCCCCCATGCCCGACGCCAGGACAGCCGCGAAGTGGTGATCAAGATCGCCGTCAGCCATAGCCACAAACAGGCCCTGGTGCTGTTCTCCCGCGAGATCGCCCAGGCGGCCACTGGCATGGCCCCCGGCCTGACCGGCATCGTCGGCGGCCGGCCGACGGTGTATCCGATGATCCGGCTGTTTTCCTTCCTGATCGACAAAAGCGCCTGCCGCCTGAACCTGAGCCTGAATGGGCAGACCCAGCCGGTGGCCCTTCCTGCGCCGTCAGGCGTCGCGTCCATGCCGTCAAGCGCCGCTCCGGTGCCCGCGATACAGCAGGACAATAGCGTGGGCATGCTGGAGGTCCCGCTGTTGCGCCTGGCCGTGGCGCGCTCGGGCGACAAGGGCAATCACAGCAATATCGGCGTTATGGCCCGCCGCGCCGATTATCTGCCGTGGATCGCCGCCGCGCTGACTGAGGCGGCAGTGGCCGAGTGGATGGCGCATGTCCTGGATCCGCAGCATGGCCGGGTCACCCGCTGGTATCTGCCAGGCAGCCACAGCCTGAATTTTCTGCTGGAAAACAGCCTGGGGGGTGGCGGTGTCGCCAGCTTGCGCATCGATCCGCAGGGCAAGGCCTTTGCCCAGCAACTGCTGGAAATCCCGGTGCGCATTCCGGCCAGCTTGCTCCCGGCGGACGCCGAATCAGCTCCTCAACCAAACTCTCGAACACAAATTTAATCGGATGCAAAACAATGGGTTATAACAGCATCTTCAAATCAGACTTATTCAGGCAGCAGACCATTATCGTCACGGGCGGGGGTAGCGGCATCGGCCGCTGTACCGCCCACGAGCTGGCCGCCCTCGGTGCGCATGTGGTGCTGGTGGGGCGCAAGCCGGAGAAACTGGAAAGCACCTGCGCCGAGATTATCCAGGACGGCGGGCAAGCCAGTTGGCAGCCTTGCGACATTCGTGAAGAAGCCGCAGTACGTCAGTTGGTCGCCACTCTCGTGCAGGACCACGGCTGCATTCATGGCCTGGTCAACAATGCCGGCGGTCAGTTTCCCGCGCCCCTGGCCGCCATCAGCCAGAAGGGTTTCGAGACGGTAGTGCGCACCAATCTGGTCGGCGGTTTTCTGGTCGCCCGTGAGGTGTTCAATCAGAGCATGTGCCAGACCGGCGGGCGCATCGTCAATATGCTCGCCGACATGTGGGGCGGCATGCCGGGTATGGGCCACTCGGGCGCGGCGCGCGCCGGCATGGACAACTTCACCAAGACCGCCGCCTTCGAATGGGCGCACGCCGGAGTGACCGTTAACGCCGTGGCACCGGGCTGGATTGCCTCCAGCGGCATGGATACCTATGACGGCGCCATGCAGGCGATCATCCCGCGCCTGAAGGATGGCGTGCCGCTCAAGCGTCTGGGTGCCGAGGCAGAGGTCTCAGCAGCGATTGTCTTTCTGCTTTCCCCGGCCGCGGCCTTTATCAATGGTGCCAGCCTGCGCATCGACGGCGGCGCCAGTCTGGGCAATGCGCTATGGCCACTGCCTGCGGCGAAAAACAATGCGCCTTTCGATGGCTTTCACCGCGCGGTAACGCCCGACGTACTGAAAGAGGGCAACTGAGATGCCCACCATCGAATCGCAACTCAATCCGAGTGACAGTGATTTTGCTGCCAACCGCGAAACCATGTTGGCAGCCATCGACCGCTTTCGCAGCGTTGAGCAGCAGGTGCTGGACAAAGCCCAACAGGCCAAGGCGCGCTTCGAGCAACGCGGCCAGTTACTGCCCCGCGAACGCCTGGGTTTGCTGCTGGATCCCGGCGCGCCCTTTATCGAACTCTGCGCCCTGGCCGGTTACCAGTTGCATGATGACAAGGACGGCACCCTGGCCGGCGGCGGGCTGATCGCCGGGATTGGCTATGTGTCGACCGTGCGCTGCCTGGTGATCGCCAACAACAGCGCGATCAAGGGCGGCACCATCTCGCCCAGCGGGCTGAAAAAATCCCTGCGCCTGCAGCAGATCGCTGCGGAAAACAAACTGCCGGTGATTACGCTAGCGGAAAGCGGCGGCGCCAACCTGAGTTACGCCGCGGAGATTTTCGTCGAAGGCGCGCGCGCCTTTGCCAACCAGGCGCGGCTGTCCGCTGCCGGCATTCCGCAGATTACCGTGGTGCATGGTTCCAGTACCGCCGGCGGGGCTTATCAGCCGGGGTTGTCGGATTACGTGGTGGTGGTGCGCGGCAAGGCGCGCCTGTTCCTCGCCGGCCCGCCGCTACTCAAGGCCGCCACCGGCGAAATCGCCACTGAAGAACAGCTCGGCGGCGCGCAGATGCACGCGGAAGTGGCCGGCACCGCGGAATACCTGGCCGAGGATGACGCCGACGGCGTGCGCCTGGCCCGCGACATTCTGGCCAGCCTGCCGTGGAACGAACGCTTACCCGTAGCGCCGGAAAAAACCTGGCAGGAGCCCCTGTACGCCGCCGACGAATTGCTCGGCGTGGTCCCTGCCGATCCGAAAACACCCTACGACGTGCGCGAGATTATCGCCCGCATCGCCGACGGTTCGGCCTTTCTGGCCTTCAAGCACGACTTCGACAGCCAGACCGTATGCGGCCACCTGAGCATCCACGGCCAGCGCTGCGGGCTGATCGGCAATAACGGCCCGATCACGCCCCAGGGCGCGACCAAGGCCGCGCAGTTTATTCAGCTGTGCGACCAGAGCAATACGCCGCTGCTGTTCTTGCATAACACCACCGGCTTTATGGTCGGCACCGAGGCCGAGCGTCAGGGTGTGATCAAGCACGGCTCGAAGATGATCCAGGCGGTGGCCAACGCGCGGGTGCCCAAACTCACCCTGGTGGTCGGCGGCTCCTACGGCGCAGGCAACTATGCGATGTGCGGCCGCGGCCTGGATCCGCGCTTTATCTTCGCCTGGCCGAATAGCCGCACCGCGGTGATGGGCGGCGCCCAGGCCGGCAAGGTGCTGCGCATCGTCACCGAGAGCAAACACGCCCGCGACGGCAAGACGGCTGACCCGGCGATGCTGGATATGCTCGAGCAGGCCACGGCGCAGAAACTCGATAGCCAGTCTACCGCCCTGTACGGCACCGCCAGCCTGTGGGACGACGGCCTGATCGACCCGCGCGACACGCGCAGCCTGTTCGGCCTGCTGCTGGCGATCTGCGCCGAAGCCGCCATCCGTCCGCTGTCCCCCAACACCTTTGGCGTTGCCCGCCTCTAACGGAGATCACCCCATGCTATTTACTCAGGAACATGACGCCCTGCGCCGCACAGTCA
>JAWOGT010000084.1:0-10815 GCA_046496585.1 Halopseudomonas sp. | reverse complement strand
ACCGCAATACCCAGGCTGCCCCCAATCCGCACCTGGGTCTCTCCATCAATCACGATCGGCTGGTTCACACGCTTGAGAAAACGACTGACGATCTGTTCGACGTCCGCTCTGCGTACCGAGCCATCGAGGAATACGACAAATTCATCGCCGCCCAGTCGCGCCACATAGTCGGCCTTGCGGACCATGTCCGTGAGCAGCACGCCGACGTGTTGTAGTGCCTTGTCGCCGACTGCGTGGCCAAAGGTGTCGTTGGCGATCTTGAATCGATCCAGATCCAGCATGATCAGCGTGCCACGGTAAGCGGGGTCGCTCTGGTAGACTCGGACTGCGGCTTGCAAGCGCCGCAACAGGCCACGTCGATTGCCCAGGCCGGTCAGCGAATCAGTTTCAGCTATTTCCGCGACGGCATGGGCAGCCAGATACCGCTCGGTGACATCATTGGCCACCCCCTGCATGCGGCCCGCCTCGAAGCGATTGAACAGCAGGCTAACCCAGCGCGTACGCTCACCGCCGTCGAGTCTGATATCGATCTGGCGCGAGCCGCTGTCGGCCTGGAGGCCCGGAAGCAGCTCGTCCAGCTGCACCTGCGCCGCGCCTACCAGATCCCGCAACCGGACTGCGCGCTGATCCAGATCCACGCGCAGATCCAGACCAAACATGCGCCGGAATGCGGGATTGGCAGACACCAGTTGGCCATCGGGGTCGAGCTCGAAAATGCCAGCCTCGACGTTGTCAAAAATCGTCCGGTAGCGGCGCTCCTCCACTTCACGCTGCAAGCGCTGTTCACGTTCGCTGCGCAGCGAGGAAACCAGTCGGTCGATCATGCCGTTGACGCTGGTGACCATTCGGCCCAGCTCATCCTCTTCATTGCCTGCGGGCACGGTGAGCTTCCGGCCGGTTTCGACGGCCAACTGACGTATTTCGCGGGAAAGGATCCTGATTGGCCGGGTCACCACGCGGATAAGCACCAACACCACTGCGATACCGATACCGACCAATTGCAGTGTCAGGATCGCGGCGGTAAACAGCAATGCGTCCCACACCTCACGGCGGATCTCCGCGGCATTGGGCGTCAGCAGGATCCGGCACACCTCTTCGTCAGGCATGAATGGGGACGCCACCGATCGCTCCAGTGGCGTAATCGTCGTCAGCCCCGGCCCCTGGCCGCGCTCGGCCAACACATCCCCCCCCCTGCAGCACCTGAACCCGGGCAACGATGCTATTACCCAGCAGGCCGGTGGCGACTTCGCCGGCCAGGTCGCGATTATCCAGGAAGCAGGCTACCTGAACGGTCTGTTCTACGGTATTGAGCAGCTCTTCGAGCCGTTCATACTGCTGTGCCGTTTCGCGCTGTTCGCCGAGCAACAATGCGCCGATCAATGACAACGCGCCGAGCGCGGCCACGGCCAACAAGGTCAGCGCCGCGCTACGCAGCGCCAGACGCGTGCGAAAGGGGCGAATTTGCCAGCTCACCGCTGCGTTGCCTCGGGCAATCTGGCAACCACCTTCAGGTCCGCCGGCGCATCGACCTCGTCGATAAACCCCAGCGCGCCCGGGTGACGCCGCACGTACTCCAGCACGGCGGCCGAGGATGGCAGCTGTACTGGCGGCGGCTGCTGCCCAGAAAACACCAGACGCGCCCAATAGGAGTTGATTTCCGCAAGATCCTTGTTCACCAGGGCGCGGTAAAAACGTGCCTTGAGCGGTGCGAGATCGGCCGGCAAGGCGGCCTCGCCCGTCGGCAGCTGGCGGTAGCGTCCCAGGTAGATATTGATCAGCTGGGCACGATCCAGACTGAGCACCTGGCTGCCCGGATGTGCGATGACGACCAGCTCAGCAGAAGCGCCCGAGGACACCAGTGCGCCAAGCAGGATGAAGACGGCAACCAGGATTCTCATGTGCGCATCCTAGAAGATGAAATCCAGGTTGATGCTCAATACCCGGGTCTTGCCATCCCAGTCGGGCTGGACATCACGCCAGAGGAAACCGGACTGATCGACATTGATCAGATCCAGCTGGGTCTTTAGCGCGAGATTAGCCGAGAGGTCGTAGCGGGCTCCAAGCGAGAATGTCTGTTGCGTCAGGCCGCTCTCGCCATCGAAGTTCAAGCCCAGATCGCGAAACTTGACCCCCTCGGTGCGCGAGCCCGACACCGACACATAAGGGGTGACCGGCTCCATGCGGTAACCGAAGGTAACAAAGGCAGAATCGATATCGAACTCACTACCGGGGCGATTGAGATGACTGGCCATCGCCTAGACGTATAAGCGTCCGCTGTCATAAGCGAGCCCAATGGAGGTGATCTGCATGTTCACCGGCTCGATAATGTCTTTCAACACCTTCGCCAACGCCGGGTCGAAATACTCGGCAAACTGAATGGCCTGCCTGTATTGGCTGGACGCATCAAGCTGGTATTGCAGCTCGGTCGCGCCCACCTGCAGGTGCCAGGCATCCCATTGATAGTTGAGGTGGCCACCGTAAACCCGCGTTCCTTGAGCGTCGAAGACAACGCCGTCCAGGCCCCCGGAGATCTTTTCGTCAGCGATGCCGGCGTAAAGTTTGCCCCATAGCAGGCCTTGACCAAGCGGATATTTCAGGGTCATATCGCCGCCATCGATGTGAGTGATGTGGCGCACGCCATAGTAATCCACCGGCGGCCTCACCCACAGATAGGCGTAACCCACGTCGCGTGAATCGGCGAGCATGTACATATCCAGCGCCACCCGGCCCAGGCGGAACTGTTTGCCGGCCTCAGGCGCGTAGCGCAGAAATGCCCAGGTCAGCTGGGGATCGTAACGACCTTCATGGTTGTACCGGCTTACGCCCTGCACCACGGCATCAAGCTTAGTGTTGAACCGCCAGCCCAATTGCAAGCCCAGCCGGGTGTCGACATGGTGACTCCAGCTATTGGCCGGACCGTCCAGCTGGTTGATGTCGCGGATGAATTCAGCGCCGCGGGTCTCGTTATAGGTCATACCCAGCGTGCCGAAGCCACGCACCGTGAAGCGCTGGTCGACGTAGTCAGCTGCGACAACCTCGCCCGCAATCAGCAGCGCAAGAGAAAACCCCATGGGGAACAACCGGGAAAACATCATGACGTTTTCTGTCTGCAAGTAGATTAGGCAAGCATCTTAATCAGCGTTGCACACAAACACCATGACAATGATGGCCATTTGGCATATTTCGTCAGATAAATGCCGTCAATAATCAATTACTCGCCCGCCAGCCAAGCGACCAATGCAATCTCTGCAGATTCTAGAGTTTCGAAAAAGGTAACGGGGCTGGAACTGTCGAGCCTGGATGCGCCTTTTGACTCCCCTGTCAGATGGCCTGTCCCAGCGCCTCCAGCAACTGCGCAATATTCTTCTCGTCGCGCTTGTAGTAAGTCCAGGGGCCAATACGCTGGGAGCTGACCAACCGCGCACGCTGAAGGGCTGCCAGGTAGTTCGATACGGTCGACTGGGAGAGCCCGACGCGCTCCTGAATGATACTCACGCACACGCCGAGTTCCTCGGGATCGGCTTCCTGTTCAGGGAAGTTTTTTCTCGGGTTCTTCAGTAGCGTGAGGATGGCCAGGCGGGTTGGATTATCCAACGCCTTTAGCGCTTCAGTAACTTCGATGCTCATGTGCACGTCATATATTGGGTTTTCGCGATGTTAGCATACTCCGCTGCGCGCCCTCGCCTCGAGGGCGCGCAGCGGCGTCACTTAATGCTGGTAGGCGGGGTAATCGATATAGCCCTTATCGGTACCTCCGTACACGCTGGCGGCATCGAGCGGGTTCAGCGGCCAGTCATTGGCAATGCGATCGGGGAGATCCGGATTGGCAATGAAGGGTCGGCCGAATGCAATCAGGTCAGCCCAGCCCGCGTTGATCGCACTTGCAGCCCGGTCCGCAGTGTACTTTCCGGCATACAGGATGCGACCGCTAAAGGTTTCCCGAACCGCGCTGCGGAACGAGTCAGGCAGCTCAAGGGCATCATCCCAGTCAGCCTCTGCCAGCGACACATAGGCGATACCGATCTTCTCAAGCACTTTAATGGCCTCGACGTAGGTCTCGTGAGGATTTTCCTCCACCAGGCCGAGATACACACGCTCTTCATCGGTACTGGCGAACAAGGGCGCAAAACGCACGCCCAGTCGATCTGCACCCACCACATCGGCAACGGCCTGGGTCACTTCAGCCAGGAATCGCAGGCGATTCGGCAAGCAGCCGCCATATTCATCTGTGCGGAAATTGGTGTGTGCCGAGATGAACTGGTTAACCAGATAACCGTTGGCGCAGTGCAGCTCGACGCCATCGAAGCCCGCCTCCAGCGCGTTACGCGCCGCTTGAGCATACAGCTGCACGAGCTCTTTGACGTCAGCATTGGACAAGGCTCTGGGGGCGGATGGATCTGTCAGGGCGCCCGTGTCAGGTGCAGTTTCGATAAAGACTTTGACGTTGCGTGCGGGCAGCGTGGATGGCGCTACAGGATCACCGCCGTTCGGCTGTAGTGAGGTATGGGATACCCGGCCCACGTGCCACAATTGAGCAAAAATAACCCCGCCTTCTGCATGCACCGCCGTGGTGACTTTCTTCCAGCCTTCGATCTGCTCCGGGCTATGAATACCCGGTGTCCAGGCATAGCCCTGGCCACGTGGCTCGATCTGGGTTCCTTCGGTGACCATGAAGCCGGCACCGGCTCGCTGGCGATAATAGGTAGCCATCAGGTCATTGGGGATATTGCCTGGTTGAGAGCTCCGCGAGCGGGTAAGCGGCGGCAGTACGATTCGGTTACGGAGCTGGTAAGGACCAAGCTGCGTGGTGGTGAAGAGCGATTGATGTGTCATAAGTAGATCCATATATAGCGAATTATAGATATTGCAGGCTGCAGATAGCTCGCCTCGAAGGCGTCTTCTCATCTCATCGGGTGTTTTTGGGTAAAACGCCCGATGCGAGATGGCCTAAGGGTCGCCATTCTAAACACTATATTCAGAAATGCAAATATCTAGATTCATGAATGCACCAAAGACACGTCTTGACCCCGAGCTTGCCGCCTCACTTTCTGACCCAGTGCGTCCTTTTCGTCGATTTTTGCTGAATTAATCTCCGCTACCGGGGTCATTAGTAATACAAGAGCAGTAAAACTGCGCCGCTGCGGCTAACGGTCTCACCAGAACGTTACGTCGCTCAGTAGTGGCCCCTAGTTGCAGGGGATCGCACAATGACCGAGCAATCATCCGGACTACCCAGCTTTGACGAAATGAAAATGATGGCGCAGGAACAACCCGAAGCACTAGAGGCCCTGCGCAGACGGCTGACTGCCGAACTGATCGACAATGCCCCGCAATCGCACCGGCGCCGGCTGGAAGGGCTGGCATTCGTGATCGAAGCGGAGTGCCGCAAGGCGCGCAATCCCATGCAGGCCTGCATCAGACTGTCGCAAATGATGCACGATTCTGTGGTCGAGCTGAAAGCCAGCCTTGAACTGCTCAGGTCTACACCCCCACCAGAGCAACCCCGAGCCGCCAAGGTGATCCCCTTCGGCAAGCGCCGGTCAGGCTCATGAGCCACGCGGTCGTGCCCGCTGCCTGGGCTTGTCGTAGCCGACCAGCCAACAACTGGAGCTGACCCCTTTTTAACCTGCGGACATCCGGTTAATCCCCCCATTGCTTGTAGTGATGCGGGGCCGGGGTCCATGCTGAATGTCCATGTTTTTCTGGAGCCTGTTTAATGCGTGTTTTTGCCAATCCGGTGGGTGCCGGATCTCTCTGGTTCGACAATCTTGCCACCGCTGATGGGACGCCCGTTGCCTACGACCCGCAGGCGCGGGCTTTTCTACCGACGCCACCGTTCTGTGCTAACCGCGACATCATCGGATGCAACTGGATAGCCCCGGCTGCCGGCGAATTCTGCCGATCCTGCAGCATGACCGAGCTGGCTCCCGACACATCGATTGCCAATGCCATCCCCAACTGGGCGCAGACCGAGGCAGCCAAACGCTGGGCGCTGGATAATCTCGGCCGCTGGCACTGGTTTCGACCGGAAGACCCAGGGGCAAAACCGGTGTTTCACTTGCTCGCCGAGGGCGCGACGCCGGTTCCTATGGGGCATGCCGGAGGCGTAGTCACCATTAGTGTGGCGGAGGTAGAACCGGTTCTGGTAACCACCCGTCGCGAGGCTTTGGAAGAACCTTATCGCACCATGATTGGCCATATGCGCCACGAAATTGCGCATATGCTCTGGTGGCGCCTGAGCCTGCGCGAGGATTTTCTAGAGGCCTTTCAGGCCATGTTTGGTGATGTTTACATTGATTACCCTGCAGCGCTTCAATATCACTATGAAAACGGCCCACCGAAGGATTGGCAACAGCACTATCTGACCAGTTACGCCTCCTCACACCCGCATGAGGACTGGGCAGAGACCGCAGCCCATCTGCTCCATCTGACAGACATCGCCGACAGCTTCGTGGCCACGGGTTTGACAGCGCCGCAGATACCCTACGCTGGCTGGGATCCTTATACAGAGCCTGACGCCGAACGGCTGATCCGTATCGCAGCGACGCTTACCGTCGGTGTCAATCACGTCAACCGCTCCATGGGCTTATCCGATATTTATCCCTTCGTACTGTCGGCTCACGCGCGCCGCAAACTCGCGTTTGTGCATGACTGGCTGCGGCGTGGTGCTTTGGGGCTTTGAATGCAGTGTTGTGACCGACCTCTTAGCTGAATGTCATTGGCGGTAGACTATGCTTGGATCCACGTCAAAATACTGAGGAGGTTTTGTCATGCCCTATTCTGGACGATGTTTATGTGGCGCTATCCGCTATCAGCTTTCCGGAACCCCACAGGTAACCGTCTTATGTCACTGCCGGGATTGCCAGCGCAGCGCCGGTGCGCCTATGGTGGCCTGGGCCATGTTTCCGGAGGCCGCGCTGACCCTGACCCAGGGCCAGCCGAAGACGATCAACTCATCAGGCACGGCAATGCGCAGCTTCTGCGCTGATTGTGGCAGTGGATTGTTCTACCGCAATGCCGCGGTGCTGCCGGGCATCGTTGATGTGCAGTCTGCGACACTGGACGACCCGGACGCGTTATCGCCAACGGTGCAAATTCAAACGGCCGAGCGCCTCAGCTGGATGCAGCATGTGCACGAACTTCCCGAGTTCAAGCGTTTTCCAGCATAGGCCTGCATGACAGGCCGCCCGGCGCACCTGCAGTTCAGGCAGGTGCGCCGGGCGGGGAGAAGATTAACTCAACCCAGATTAACCACGACCCTGCCAACCATCTGCCCGCCGAAGATCTTCTCGATCTGCTCCGGCAACTCATCCAGACCCACTTCCGTCTCCAGATTGTGCAAGTCAGTCTTCCACTGCAACGACAGCCGATCCCACATGGAGGCCTTGACCACCAGCGGCTGCTCGACCGAATCGACGCCCAGCAGATTCACGTTGCGCAGAATAAACGGCAGTACGCTGCCCTGGAACTGGGTCCCGGCAGTCAGGCCGCAGGTCACGACACTGGCACCGTAGCGCAGCGACTTGACCACATTGAAGAGGATATCCCCTCCCACCGTATCCACCGCACCGGCCCACTGCTCCTTGAGCATGGGTTTGTCCTTGCCGGCTTCCAGTTGGCTGCGCTCGACAATATGCGTGGCGCCCAGGCCCTTGAGAAATTCTGCCTGGGTGGCTTTGCCGGTCGCCGCTGCAACCTCGTAACCCAGGCTGGCGAGCATGGCCACGGCAATACTGCCTACGCCGCCAGTAGCGCCGGTCACCAACACCGGACCCTGGCCCGGAATCATGCCGGCCTGTTCGAGCTTGTCGATACAGAGCGCGGCAGTCAGACCCGCGGTACCCAGCACCATACTGTCGCGCAGGCTCAAGCCCTCCGGGCGCTTGAGTACCCAGGCCGCCGGTACGCGAATATATTGGCCGTAGCCGCCGGCGGTGCCCATGCCCAGATCGTAACCGGTGACGATGACCTCATCCCCTGCTACCAGCTCCGGCACTGAGGAAGACTCCACCACCCCGGCGGCATCGATGCCGGGGGTATGCGGAAACGTGCGCGTCACACCCTTGTTGCCGGAGGCTGACAAGGCATCCTTGAAGTTCAGCGAGGAGTACTGAACACGAATCAGCACCTCGCCTTCAGGCAGATCATCAATCTGCCGAGTCGTTACCTTGGAAACATAACGGCCGTCTTCTTCGCTGACGACCAGAGCCTTGAATTCCATCATAGTGTTCTCCTACCAGAATCGCTGATTGTGAAAGCGCGAAAGCCAGGTCAGCAACAGAGTGTCGAGCGCCGTCGAGACACTCCCCGAGAGCTTCTCCTGCAACTTTTTGCGCGTGACATAATGCACTTCAAAAACGTCTGCCTCGTGGATCATGCGACTAATGTACTGGTCGCTGGTGGTGATTTCGTCAGCCAGTGCATTGTCCAGCGCCTCGGTGCCGAACCAGACTTCGCCGGTGGCCACCGCGGCCACATCCAACTTGGGACGATACTGGGCCACAAACGCCTTGAACAGGCGATGGATGTTTTCCAGATCGTCCTGAAACTTCTCACGGCCCTTCTCGGTGTTCTCGCCGAACAGCGTCAGCGTGCGCTTGTACTCACCCGCCGTCAGCATCTCGTAATCCACATTATGCTTCTTCAACACTTTATTGAAGTTGGGGATCTGCGCGACCACGCCGATCGAACCCAACATAGCAAAGGGCGCAGCCAGGACCTTATCAGCGATGCAGGCCATCATGTACCCGCCACTGGCGGCAACCTTGTCCACACAGATGGTCAGCGGCACACCCGCATCACGAATCCGCGTCAGCTGCGAGGCTGCCAGGCCATAGGCATGCACCATGCCGCCGCCGCTTTCCAGCTTGACCACTACTTCGTCCTTGGCCGTGGCAATTTCCAGTATGGCAGTTACTTCATGACGCAAATTTTCCAGCGCGCTGGCTTTGATATCGCCATGAAAATTCAGCACATAAACGCGTTTGGGTGTATCCGTGGATTTGCTCCGCGCTTTTAACTGGGCTTTACGCTCCTTGTGCCGCAGCTTCAGCGCGGCTTTACCGAGAACCGTATCGCTTAACTTGTCGGTCATGCGATCCAGCTGATCATTCAAGCGCGTCACGCTCAGCGTGCCCACCGCGCGGCCTTTGCGCTCCTTGAGCGCCGCTACCATAGCTACCACCAGAAGGATCGCCACCACAAAGGTAACGGCCTTGGCCAAAAACATACCGTATTCAGCAAGCCATTCCACAAGCACACTCCAGACAAACGTTTAAGGATAAAAAACTTTGCGACCAAGCATACAGGATCAACCCAGGACTGGAACAAAGTCGCCCGCCCACGGATTCAAACAAGCGTATGGTTTCTTATTGACAGGGACATGAGACGCCAATACCCTCAGCACTGACTCGCTACACTTATTCGCATCACTTATTTCCAAACAATGGGATGACCTCGTGGGCAGTATCTACTTGATCCGGCACGGCCAGGCTTCACTCGGCGCAGCGAACTACGATGTGCTTTCACCCATGGGGATTCAACAGTCCGAGATACTCGGTGAACACTTCCAGCAGGCCGGCTTGAGGTTTGATCGCAGCTACGCCGGCGAAATGCAACGCCAGATCGATACTGGCAAGCATGCGCTGGCGAAAATGCCGGGCTCTGACCAGCAGATTCGCTGTGAACCGGCATTCAACGAGTACGCCGCTGACACGGTGATGCACACCTACCTGCCCAAGGTCGCGGAAACCGAACCTGATGCGATGCACTATGTGCAAAACGCCGGTCAGTACCGCAAGGAATTTCAGCGTATCTTCAGCCAGGTGATCACCCTGTGGATTACCGAACAGAATGAAGTCAGCGGCTGCGAGCCCTGGGCCGGATTTGTTGAGCGCGTTAAAGGCGGACTGTCCCGTGTCATGGAAGATGCCGCCCGCGGTCAGAATATTGCCATCTTTACCTCGGGCGGCGCTATTACCGCCGCCTTGCAACTCCTCACGCAGATGCCGGCTACCAGCGCCTTCGAGCTGAACTGGCAGATCGTGAACACCTCTGTAAGCCGTCTACAATATGGGAGCAACAAGCTCAGCCTGGCGTCGTTCAATAGTCAGGCTCATCTTGATCTGCACCAGCAGCCGGATTGCGTCACTTACAGATAAACGGCAACGCAGCTAGCGTTGCTCCAGAAGAACCAGAAATCAAGGACACACCTATGACCAGCGTTGCAGACATCACCAGCACAATGGAAACCAAGTTCAACCCAGCCGCCGCCGCCGGCCTGGATCTGGTTTTCCAGTTCAACATCGAAGACGACAGCAACTTCAACGTCACCATCAAGGACGGCACTTGCGCCATTGCCCAAGGCGACGCTGCTACTCCTAACGTCACCCTGATCATGGACAAGTCCACTCTGGAAGGCGTCATGACCGGCGAGACCGATGGCATGCAAGCCTTTATGGCTGGCAAGCTGCGCGCCGAAGGCGACATGATGTTGGCTCTGAAACTCGGCGAACTCTTCCCCGCCTGAGTAATAGCTGCATAAAAAACCGGAGCCAAGTGCTCCGGTTTTTTATGCGAAAGATTCAGCAAAATAATGATTTTACTCCCGACCTGGCTTTTTTTTGACGTGGCTTTTGGGACAGCAAACCTAACCTCACACAAAAGCCCGAGGAGCATCCCAGCTTGGCAGGGTGGAGAAAGTGTATAAAACAGGGATGTTTTATCCAAGCCTACAGGGACGTATTCACGGCGTCTTTCGGAACCCTGCCAAGCTGGGGTGCGCCCTACACACCGCTGCAGGATTCATCATCGTCA
>JAWOGT010000365.1:0-8883 GCA_046496585.1 Halopseudomonas sp. | reverse complement strand
GCGGCATGTCCTGCGGCCTCTATCGACATCGCAAGGCAGTTCCGATGGCAGGCTTGATCCCCCAAGGCTTTATTGACGACCTCCTCGGCCGTACCGATATCGTTGAGGTGGTGGGCTCGCGCCTGAAGCTGAAGAAGACCGGTAAGAACTTCTCGGCGCTGTGCCCGTTCCACAACGAAAAGTCACCGTCGTTCAGCGTCAGCCCGGACAAACAGTTCTATTACTGTTTCGGCTGCGGCGCCGGCGGCAATGCGCTGAGCTTCGTGATGGATTTCGAGCGCCTGGACTTCCCCCAGGCCGTCGAAGAACTGGCACGCCATGCCGGTGTTGATGTACCGCGCGAAGAGCAGCGCCCAGGCTCACACCGCGAACCCCGCGCACCGCGCCAGGACAGCCCGCTTTATGCGCTGCTCGAGCAGGCTGCAGCCTATTACCGCCAGCAACTGCGCCATCACGCCCAGAAGCGTCGAGCCGTTGACTACCTGAAGCAGCGCGGCCTGACCGGCCAGATCGCCAAACGCTACGACATCGGCTTTGCCCCACCCGGCTGGGACAATCTGATGAACCATCTGAGCCAGGACAGCACCGAGGTCAAGGCGCTGATCGAAGCCGGACTGGTGGTGGAAAACCCCGACAGCGGCAAACGCTATGACCGCTTCCGCGACCGCATCATCTTTCCGATTCGCGACAGCCGCGGCCGCACCCTGGGCTTTGGCGGCCGGGTACTGGGCGACGACAAGCCCAAGTATCTGAACTCACCGGAAACCCCGGTCTATCACAAGGGCCGTGAACTCTACGGCCTGTATGAAGCGCGCCAACAGAACCGGCAGCTGGATGATGTACTGGTGGTTGAAGGCTATATGGACGTTATCGCCCTGGCCCAGCACGGCGTCACCAATGCGGTCGCCACGCTGGGCACCGCCACCAGCGAAGAACACCTCAAGCGCCTGTTTCGCATCGTCAACACCGTGGTGTTCTGCTTCGACGGCGACAAGGCCGGACGCCAGGCCGCGTGGCGTGCGCTGAATGCCTGCCTGCCGGTACTCGCAGATGGTCGCCACGTGAGATTCATGTTCCTGCCCGAAGGCCAGGACCCGGACACCCTGATTCGCAGCGAAGGACAGGACGCCTTTCGCGCGCGCATGGCCCAGCAGGCGCAGGCGCTGTCTGATTACCTGTTTCGCCATCTGTCCGAGGAAGCCAACCCGGATACACTCGAGGGCAAGGCCCACCTGGCCACCCTGGCACTGCCGCTGATTGAACAAATACCCGGCAGCATGCTCAAACGTTTACTGCGTCAATCGCTGGAGAGGCTGACCGGCATGGACCTCGATAGCTTGCCAGCGCCACCACCATCGCTCACTCCAGCGCCTGCCTCAGACAACGACTATGCCGATTACCAGGACGTGGAAACCGATGCCTGGGGCGCTAGCCAGGATTATCAGCCCCGACGGCTACCGCAACGCAGCAGCAAGCCACGCAAAGCTGAGCGCGCAGGCGTGGAGAATCCGCTGCTGAATGCCGCGCGTGCCTTGCTGCATCATCCGCAACTGGCCGGCCTGGTGACCGAGGCCAACCAGTTTGCCGACGAAGACGGTGAGCAGGCGCAGTTGCTGGTCGGCTTGATTGAAGCCCTGCAGAAAACGCCCACATTGAGCACCGTGCAGCTGCTGGCACGCTGGCACGGCACCGAGATGGGTGAGCAGCTGAGCACACTGGCAGAAAAGGAATGGTTGTTGAATATTCCCGACGCCAACCTTGAACAACAGTTTTTCGACACCATTAACAGTCTAGTCGCACGCCAAACCGAACGACGTATCGAGCGTCTCCTCGATAGATCGGCGCACACGCCGCTGACCACCGAAGAAAAGCAACAACTGCGCGAGCTCCTGCACAGGCGCCCAGCGCAGGCTCCCGACCAGTAATCAGCCAAGCGATGGACTGCCCAACTGGCTTTATGGCCAGAAATCAGGGTATAATCCGCAGCTTAGTTTTTTGTACACCACGGCATCCAAAGGGTTGTTATGTCCGGAAAAGCGCAACAGCAATCCCGTCTGAAAGAGCTCATTGCCCGCGGTCGCGAGCAAGGCTATCTGACGTATGCGGAAGTCAACGACCACCTCCCGGAAGACATTTCCGATCCGGAGCAGGTTGAAGACATCATCCGCATGATCAACGACATGGGGATTACCGTCTTTGAGACAGCACCCGATGCCGATGCCCTGCTCCTGGCAGACAATGATGCCGACGAATCCGCAGCTGAAGAAGCCGCGGCCGCCCTCGCCGCTGTTGAGAGCGATATCGGTCGCACCACCGACCCAGTGCGCATGTACATGCGCGAAATGGGCACGGTCGAACTGCTGACCCGTGAAGGCGAAATCGAAATTGCCAAGCGCATCGAGGAAGGCATCCGTGAAGTCATGTCGGCCATCTCCATGTTCCCTGGCACCGTCGATAGCATTCTCGCCGACTACCATCGCGTGGTGGAAGAGAATGGCCGCCTGGCCGAGATCTTCAGTGGCTATATCGATCCGGACGACGACGGCCTGTCCGGCGGTGCGCCAGCAGTAGAAGCTGCCCCCGTCGAAGCGAAGACCGACGACAAGGGCGATAAAGACACCGAGGATGACAGCGACGACGACGCCGAGGAAGAAGGCGACGGCGGTCCTGATCCCGAAGTCGCTCGACTGCGTTTTACCGCCATTGCCGATCAGTTGGCCAAGACCAAGAAAGCCCTGAAAAAACATGGCCGTGGCAGCAAACAGGCCACCGCGGAGCTGGAAGAGCTGGCATTGCTGTTCATGCCGATCAAACTGATCCCCAAGCAATACGAAGCCCTGGTACAGCGGGTGCGTGGCGCCCAGGATCAGATCCGCGCCCAAGAACGTGCCATCATGAAGCTCTGTGTGCGTGACGTGCGCATGCCCCGCGCCGACTTCCTGCGCGGCTTCCCCGGCAACGAAATCAATACCGACTGGGTAGACAGCCTGCTGGCCGACAAGCCGCGCTACGCTGAAGCCCTGGAAGGGCGCAAGGCGGACATCATCCGCGCGCAGAAAAAACTGGCGGCACTGGCTCAGGAAGCCGAATTGACCCTCTCCGAGGTCAAGGACATCAACCGTCGCATGTCGATCGGTGAAGCCCGTGCCCGGCGCGCCAAGAAAGAAATGGTCGAAGCCAACCTGCGTCTGGTGATCTCGATTGCCAAGAAATACACCAACCGCGGTCTGCAATTTCTCGACCTGATTCAGGAAGGCAACATCGGCCTGATGAAGGCAGTGGACAAGTTCGAATACCGTCGCGGTTACAAGTTCTCGACCTACGCCACCTGGTGGATTCGTCAGGCCATCACCCGTTCGATTGCCGATCAGGCGCGCACCATCCGTATTCCGGTGCACATGATCGAGACAATCAACAAACTCAACCGGATCTCGCGGCAGATGCTTCAGGAAATGGGCCGCGAACCGACCCCGGAAGAGCTGGGCGAACGCATGGAAATGCCCGAGGACAAGATCCGCAAGGTATTGAAGATCGCCAAAGAGCCGATCTCCATGGAAACCCCGATTGGTGATGACGAAGACTCGCATCTGGGCGACTTCATCGAAGACTCGACCATGGAATCGCCGATCGACTCGGCGACCGTGGAGAGCCTCAAGGAGGCCACCCGCGAAGTCCTCTCCGGCCTGACCGCACGGGAAGCCAAGGTTCTGCGCATGCGCTTCGGTATCGATATGAATACCGATCACACGCTGGAAGAGGTCGGCAAGCAGTTCGACGTGACCCGCGAGCGGATTCGTCAGATCGAAGCCAAGGCGCTGCGCAAGCTGCGCCACCCTACGCGCAGCGATCACCTGCGCAGCTTTCTCGACGAGTAAGCAGGTTGCAGTAACGAAAACGCCCGGCAATGCCGGGCGTTTTTATTTCCAGAGTGCATAACTATGGCCAGCGGCCGTCGCAAACCGTATAATTCGCGGCGTTCGCACTATCGTGGGCCCATAGCTCAGTTGGTCAGAGCAGGCGACTCATAATCGCTTGGTCGTAGGTTCAAGTCCTACTGGGCCCACCATTCCCTTCGGTCATGCCGAACCTCAACGGACTATCCCAGCCCAGAATCATAGATTCCGGTCGTTACAGCGGCGCGAAGCTATGCTTCACGAAACCCCGCCTGCACCCTACTGGGCCCAGCCTTTTCTGCTGTACCTGCTATTCCCGGTGTCTTGTGCCGCTGACAAATCACCTCACCGCTTATCCAGTTAAAGGTCAGCCTTGGCCAACCGCGCCGATCTTCGGCTCTCTAGCCAGGCCCGGCTATTGTCGCCCAACACCAGCATGCACGGCGTAATGAATAGCGTCAGTAGGGTGGCGACGGTCAAGCCTCCGGCGATGGCGCTGGAGAGTTGCGTCCACCACTGGGTCGAGGGCGCGCCGAAGCCCAGACTCGGCTCCAGCAGATTGACGTTGACGGCCAGCACCATGGGCATCAGTCCCAACACCGTGGTAATCGATGTGAGCAATACTGGCCGCAGCCGCAAACACCCCGTTTCATGCGCTGCCTCGATGGCCGAGGCACCTGCAGCCCTGATTTGATTGTAAGTATCGATCAATACAATGTTGTTATTCACCACAATGCCTGACAGACCGATGATGCCCATGCCGACCATGACGATGCCAAACGGCTGACTGTTGATCAGCAGCCCCATCAGGACGCCAGCGGTAGAAAACACGATAGCCGACATGACCAGCATGGCTTGATACCAGCTATTAAACTGAATCAGCAGAATCAACAACATGAGAAAGATTGCCGTGACGAACGCGGTCGTCAGGAAGCTGGCGGCCTCCTGCTGATCGGCGCCTTCACCCGCGGTATTCACCGTGACGCCGACCGGCAACTCCAGACCACTGGCGAGCAACGCATTGAGACGCTCACTCACCTGGGCACCGTCGGCCAGGTCGGACTTGATGGTTACCGCCCGGTTGCCGTCGATACGGTTGATCACGCTGGTTTTAGCTGCGGGCTCAACCGTGACAAAGTTACTGATCGGCACCTGCCCTCTGGGCGTCTGCACCGTTAGCCGGGTCAACTCCTCGATTGAGCGCCAGTTTTCAGGGAAACGCACGCGGATATCCACTTCATCACTGGCGTATTCCGGACGGTATTTCGCCAGCAGCAAACCGTTGGTCACCATTTGTACGGCATTGCCCACGGTAAGCACGTCCGCGCCAAACCGGGCAGCCGCCGCGCGATCGACATTGACCCGCCATTCAACCCCCGGAAGACTGCGGTCATCTTCGATATCGACAAAACGGCCCAGGCTGTTCATCTTCCCGATCAACAGCTCCACGGCCGCATCGATGGATTCCTGGTTCACGCCCGTCACCTGTAATTCGATCGGTTTGCCCGCCGCTGGCCCGCCTTCCTGCTCACGAAACTCGAGAATGATCCCGGGAAGGTCAGCGGTCAGGGCGCGCATATCATTCAGAATCTCAGCCGCACGGCGGCGCTCATGCCAGTCTGTAAACTGGAACTGCACAGTGCCCACTACGTCGGGAGGCAGCTCACTATTGGTGGTCACCAGCGATCTGGCGTAAAGCGCCTTGACCTCGGACAGGCCCAGCAAGCGCCGCTCTACGCGCTGTAATAGCTCATCGCGCTCATGGATGGACAGATCGCCGCGCGCGCGCACCAGTACCTGAGCGGATTCAGGTTCTACCGAGGGGAAAAACTCCACACCGTGGTTAAAGCTGCCGTAAGCGATAAAAATAAGCACAATCGTCAGCAACATGCCGACAAAGGTCCTGCCCGGCCGCCGCAGAAGCCTTGCCAGCAGGTTGCCGTAAGCCTTGCCCGGGCGGCTGACGCCCGTGACCGTCAGCGCCGGCGTATGACGCTTGAGCGAACCGAGCACCGGCAGGAATATCAGCGCCATTACCAGGGAGGCGAGCAGCGCGATGATCACGGTCGCAGGCAGGTAGCGCATGAACTGGCCAACCACGCCAGGCCAGAACAGCAAGGGCCCGAACACCGCTATGGTGGTCGCGGTGGAGGCGATGATCGGCCAGGCCATACGTTCTGCAGCGTTTCCCCAGGCCTGCCTGGGTGCTTGACCGTCGCTGATATTACGATCAGCCAGTTCGCTGACGACAATGGCCCCATCCACCAGCATGCCGGCCACCAGAATCAGGGCAAACAGCACAATCACGTTCATGGTAAAGCCAATCAGATAAATCACCAGAATCGCTGCAAGAAAGGCGCCGGGAATCGTGATGCCGACCAATACGGCCGAACGCACGCCCATGGTGGCGACGATCAGAATCAGCACCAGCACCACGGCAGTCAGCACGTTATTCAGCAAATCAGACAACATGGTCTCGACTTGCGTGGACTCATCCATGATGTAGTGCACTTCCAGGCCTGGTGGGAAATACTCCCTGGCTTGATCGATCACGGCCCGGGTCTGCTCGGTGGTCGAGATGATATTCGCACCAGCGCGCTTTTTGACTTCCAGCACCACCGCCGGTTGTCCGTTGATCCGGGCAAAACCCAGCGGATCCTTGAAGCTGCGATTGATGGTCGCCACGTCAGCAAAGGTCACCACCGTGTCACCATTCACCTTGACCGGCATAGTCAACACGTCGTCCAGGTTCTCGATCACCCCGGGCACCTTGATCGACATGCGACCCGCGCCGGTATCCAGGCTGCCCGCCGCTACCAGACGGTTGTTATTGGAGACCAGGTTGAACAGCTGCATGTAGTCGAGGCCATAGGTTTCCAGTGCGCGCGGATCAACCACAATCTCGAGCAGATCTTCCCGGTCGCCGCCGATTTCTACCTCCAGCACTTCGGCAATACCTTCGATTTCTTCCTGAAGCTGGCGAGCAATAAACACCAGCTCACCTTGCGAAACCGGCCCGGCCAAGCCCACGGACAGCACTGGAAACAGCGCAACGTTAATTTCATTTACCGTGGGCTCATCGGCTTCGCTGGGAAGCTTGCTTCGCGCTGCGTCGACCTTTTCCCGCACATCGGTCAGCGCCTGGTCTGCGTTAAAACCCGCATCGAATTCAAGCATCACTGACGCATGGCCCTCACTGGAAACCGAAGTCATCTTCTTGACCCCTTCCAATGCGCGCAGCTCATGTTCCATTGGCCGGACCAGCAGGCGTTCGGCATCTTCCGGGCTGATGCCGTCCAGGCTCAGCGAGACGTACATCATGGGAATGGCTACATCGGGGTTGGCTTCCTTGGGGATGGCGTTATAGGCCACCAGCCCGCCGATAAACAGGAACACCAGTAAAGTGATGACCGCGCGGCTGCGATCAATCGCAGCATGGATCACCCTGCTCATTGAGCAGCACCCCTTCCCGCTTGCGGCGTCACCCCGGACGCCTGCGAAGCGGCGTCCGGGGTGTGCACCAGCTGCGTCTCGACCTGTTGCCCGGGCTTGACGAATCCCGCGCCCTGGGTAATCACCTGCAGCTTCTCAGGCAGGCCTTCCACCGTAGCGCCTTCACTGGTCAGAGCCACAACCCGAACCGGGTAGTTGATGACCTGCCCGTGCTCGTCCACCGCATGCACACCCAGTTGGCCATCCGGGCCGAGCCGCAGCAGGGCCGGTGAAAACTGGTGCGCCAGTACCGGCGCCAATTGAATGCGCAGGGTAGCGCTGCCGCCGGCCACCCTCAACAGCTCGGGGTTCTGTGCTTCTATCTCAACATAGAAGCTGCGGGTGTCGGGATCGGCAGCCAGGCTGACAAAACGGACTTGCCCCTGCAACTCCTGCCCACCGGTCACCTGTACTGTTACCGGCTGCCCCACCGTGACCCTGCTGGCGTCCTGCTGGGGTATCTGGGCGGTGGCTTTCAGGCGCGTCACGTTGACCAGCGACACAAGCGCTGCACCAGACTGAACCAGCTCACCCACATCGACATAGCGACGATCAACCACACCCGCAAAAGGGGCCAGCGGCCGGTTGTACTGCACCGCCAGTTCCGCCGACTTCAGCTCGGCTGCGGCTCTGGCCAGCTCGCCTTCAAGACGCACTATGTCGGTCTCGGTGGCGTAATTGGAGGCTCTCAATTTGCGTGTGCTCTGCAATTCGGTCTGGCGCAATCGGTAATGTGCCCGGGCCTGGGCCAGTTGCATGCTGCGCCCTTCATCGGATAGCTCGAGCAGCACGTCACCGGCCAAAACCTGATCACCCTGCTGCCTGGACAGTTTCTCCACCCGTCCGGACACCTGAGCCATAAGCTGAACCTGCTGCCACGGCTGCAACTGCCCCTGTAAGACCTGTTCTCTGGCCAGTGGCTGTGCCTGTGACCAGCGGGTTTCAACCTGGTGCAATGTCTCCTCCACCTGTCCTGCAAGCGGTGGAGCCTGGTCTTGCGCACTGCGCTTTTCACCCAGCAGCAGCCACAGCCCCAAGACCACGGTCATGAGCACGGCGAGGGCGACGGGTGATGTGAGCCGGGAAAGCTTGTTCTTGAAAGCAGCAGGCACAGAAAATTCCTTACAAAAATAAGTTCAACAGGATTAAGCGAGAGGGCCAGTGGCATACCGAACCGCTTGGCTTTCAGGCCATCAGACGACTTTGACGCCTAGGTTTTATGCCCCGCCATCCCCGGCATGCTGGAGCGCGCCCAGACTCATTCGTCCAGGGTCCCGCCGCCCAGCGCCACATACAGATTCACCAGATTCTGCACCTCTGCACGCCGGGTCTGGATAACCGCCTGCTCGGCTTCGAACAGGCTGCGTTCGGCGTCCAACACCTCGATATAATTGACCACCCCTTCCTGATAACGCTTACGGGCCAGATTGACCACGCGCTGCAGGGTCGCGGTATTGCGCTGCTGAGCATCGACCTGTTCGGCCAGATAACGGCGCCC
>JAWOGT010000391.1:0-6926 GCA_046496585.1 Halopseudomonas sp. | reverse complement strand
TGCTGCCGCTCACGCGAGGCCTGTATGAGACCTCACGTTATATGCTGTATGAGAATGTGAGGGATTGATTGGGGATTGACTGGGGACTGGTGAGCGGAACCCGGCTGAGGCCGGGTTCTTTGTTTCTGGGTTTCGTGCTCTGGTTTGGTTTTTTGGTGAGGTGTTGCGTGTTGGTTCTGGTGTGCGTGCTGGTTGTAGTGTGGGCGCAGCCGTACTATGCCCCCTCCATGACACGCTACCAGCCACCCCTGGGGCTCGTCATTGCACATCCCTGTGCTCTGACGGTCATGGAGGGGGCATAGTACGGCTGCGCCGCTGAGCATCTAGGTGTTCTGAGAGAAGGGCGATTGGGGCTGATAGGTCTGATACAGACAGAGTTGGGAGTGTATTTATCGAAGGATGCACAACATTTCTCTGGTTTCAGCGGCCCTGACCCTGTGCGGGGCCGTCAGAGCACAGGGATGTGCGATGACGAGCCCCAGGGATGGCTGGTAGCGTGCCCCGTACAGGGTCAGGGTCGCTGAAACCGTGCACGTTGAGCCAGAATCGCTGATCACCAACGACAGCTACATGCTCAGCCGCATCGACAGATCCACGGCCTTGATGTCCTTGGTCAGGCTGCCGATGGAAATAAAATCGACGCCGGTCTCGGCCACGCTGCGCAGGGTTTTCTCAGTGATTCCTCCAGAGGCTTCCAGTAATGCGCGCCCGGCGGTCTGCTCTACGGCCTTACGCATGTCAGCGTGGCTCAGTTCGTCGAGCATGATGATGTCGGCACCGGCGCTGAGAGCCTGCTGCATCTCGTGCAGATTTTCCACTTCGACTTCTACCGGCTTGCCTGGCGACAGCTTGCGCGCCTGCGCGACTGCTTCGGCAATGCCGCCACAGGCAGCGATATGGTTTTCCTTGATCAGGAAGGCATCAAACAGGCCGATGCGGTGGTTATGGCAGCCACCGCAGGTCACTGCGTATTTTTGTGCCATACGCAGGCCGGGCAGGGTTTTGCGGGTATCCAGCAGGCGTACGGATGTGCCTTCCACCAGGGAGGCGAAGTGGCGGCTGCGGGTCGCGGTCGCCGAGAGTGTCTGAATGAAATTCATCGCGCTGCGTTCGGCGGTCAGCAGCCCGCGCGCCGGTCCGCTGAGTGTGCAAAAGACCTGATCAGCGTGCATCTGCTCAGCGTCCTTGACCAGCCACTGCACCTGGATGGCCGGGTCTACCTGACGAAACACTTCATCGGCCCAGGCGGTACCGCACAGGGTTGCCGCCTCGCGGGTCATGATCCTGGCTGTGGCCTGGCGGTCGGCGGGTATCAGCGCAGCGGTAATGTCGCCGGAGCCAACATCTTCTGCCAGCGCACGGCGCACATCGTCAATGATCGTCTGTTGCAGGGTGTCGAGGGTCAGGTTGGGCATACGGGCTCCGTCGCGGATCGGCATCAGCCGGCGAGTATACCCGATCAGAAAGAAAATACCCGCCGGGGAGGGCGGGTATCCAAGGGGCCTGATCAGTTGTTTTTCAGCAGATTGGCCGGGTTGTTGAAGTAGTCCTTGGTCAGCTTGAAGACCACCGGGCTCAACAGCAGCAGGGCTATCAGGTTGGGGATGGCCATCATCGCATTCAGCGTGTCGGCGACCAGCCAGAGGCTGCCCAGATCGACGATCGGCAGGGTGCCCAGCGGAATAGCCAGTACCCAGAGTACCCGGAACGGGATGTTGGATTTTTCACCGAACAGGAACTGCGTGCATTTTTCACCGTAGAAGCTCCAGCCGATGATGGTGGTAAAGGCGAACACCGCCAGGCCGATACTCACAATGTACTGGCCCCAGCCGCCCGGCAGGCCCTCGTTAAAGGCCAGGGCAGACATGGACGCGCCGTTCTCACCGCTCTGCCAGGCACCAGTGACCATGATCACCAGGCCGGTGATGGAACAGATGATGATGGTGTCGATAAAAGTGCCGAGCATGGCTACGGTGCCCTGGCGAATCGGGTCCTTGGTTTGCGCGGCGGCGTGGGCGATCGGGGCGCTGCCCAGGCCGGCTTCGTTGGAGAATACGCCGCGGGCGATACCAAAGCGCATGGCCGCCCAGATGGTCGCCCCGGCAAAACCGCCAGCCGCCGCAATCGGGTTGAACGCATGGTAGAAGATCAGGCCGAAGGCTTCTGGCAGCCGGTCAGCATGTATGATCAGGATGATCAGGCCGCCGCCTACGTAGAAGAGCGCCATGATCGGCACCAGTTTGCCGGCAACCTCACCAATCCGCTTGATGCCACCGATCAGCACCAGCGCAACCAGAACGGCGATGACGATGCCCGTCACCAGAGGCTGAATGCCGAAGGTGCTTTGCAGCGCGTCTGACACCGAGTTGGACTGAATGGTGTTGCCAATACCAAAGCCTGCGAGCATGCCGAAAATGGCGAACAGCACGCCTAGCCACTTCCATTTTATGCCCAGGCCGTTCTTGATGTAGTACATCGGGCCGCCAACATGGTGGCCGTTGGCGTCTTTCTCGCGGTAGTGGACAGCCAGGGTCGCTTCGCAGAACTTGGTGGCCATGCCAACCACCGCAATCACCCACATCCAGAACAGGGCGCCGGGCCCGCCGAAGAATACGGCCGTGGCCACCCCGGCGATATTACCTGTGCCCACGGTGGCCGACAGCGCCGTCATCAGTGCGTTGAACGGGCTGATGTCGCCTTCTTCAGTGCTCTTGCGGCCGCGCCAGAGCATCTTGAAGCCGTAAAACAACTTGCGCTGCGGCGTCAGCTTGAGGCCAAGGGTAAGGTAAAGGCCGGTGCCGGCCAGCAGTACCAGCATGGCTGGACCCCACACCACGCCGTTGATCGCGCTGATTATTCCTATGAGTGATTCCATTGATTCGGCTCTCTGGCAGTTTGTTAGCGTCTTGGATTTTACGGCTGTTGGTGTGGCGCACATTGTTAGCCCCAAAGTAAGGATAAGCCAGTATTGGCCACCTTGCCTTGTCGGGCTGCCACAGCATGGCGTGGTTGTGCGTTCCTGACCTATCTGAGAGCGTCTAATTGTTACAGGGATGCGTCTATAGGGGAGGCATAGCCGGTGCGTGAAAGTGTGAACTGGGTCAAGGATTTGATATGCAGGGAAGGGCGGATGAAAAAATGCCTGTATACTTTTATTTAAGTTGACGCCAAATTACTGACGTGCCGAATGCAGCTGCCCAGGCAGTCCGAGGCCGCTGGGTTACAGGCTGTTGGCATCGTCAAAGACAGTGCGAGACTGTCCGGAGAGTCCGTATGGCCCGCGATCAAAAAATTGTTTCCATTACGTCCTCTGTTGATGCCGGTGCGGGCACCTTTGATCCCCGCCGGCCCTCCAACCTGCCTTCGCCTCTGCAGCCGCTGCGCAAGCAGGCAGTCGATTTTCTCAAGTCAAGTTTGACCAGCCTGTTCGATAATGCCGACGACAGCCTGTTTGAAATGGCTGATCGCGCCGGCAGCAATACCGAGCAGACACTGTTTTTTGAAGCCATGCGGGCAGTGCGGCTACAGCGGCACAGAATCACCAAGGAGTGCTGCCATGCTCTGCTGCGCGAGCTCGAAGCGCTGAATCAGGAAGCTGACAAGCCGGCAATCACCTCTATTCATCATTTCGAGCTCGACAGTCTTTCCTTGGTGCAGCCCGATGAGCTTGAAGAAACGGTTGCTCTGGACAGCATGATTGGCCGTGCAGTGACGCGCAACAAGGCATCGTTGACTCATCTGTCCATACGCTTCAATAGTCTGGTCAAGCGCCACGTCGATGATCGTAATCTGCCTATCGGCCCGACCGTGCTCTCTCAGGTGTTCGTCGCAGCGTTGGCCGAACTGGAACTCGACATCAAAGTCAGGTTGATCATTTTCAAGCTGTTTGAACGCTATGTGTTCAATCAGCTGGATGGGTTTTATGGCGAGGGCAACAAACAGCTGATTATGGCCGGTGTGCTGCCCGACTTGAAAAACACCCCTGGACATCAGGCGGCAGCCCGGTTGAGCGGATCCAGTCCTGGTCCGGGGCAGGCTTACCGGCAGGTCGAGGGGCTGCGCCAGGATGTGGCTGAACATCAGCAAGTGCTCTCGATGTTCAGTGAGCTGATTGGCAACTGGCGACATGCCAGCGGTGATGCGGCACTCTCGTCGATGGGCGCAGCGTCCATGCACACCCTGCGCAGCACTGAGTTGCTGGGCATCCTGGCCGACCTGTCGAGTAGTGACTTTGCCGATGACGCCAGCCAGCGGCTGGATATGCGTGCGCAAATCAATCAATTGCTGCGTGGTCAGCGCGAGCAGAACGGTCAGTTTCGCGCGCTGGAACGGGTGGATGATGACGTCATCAGCCTGGTATCCATGCTGTTTGATTTCATCCTCGATGATCCTGAACTGCCTTCGGCGGTGAAGGTCATGATTGGCCGCCTGCAACTGCCGATCCTGCGCGTGGCGATTGCTGACAAGCGCTTCTTCAGTCAGTCCAGCCACCCTGCGCGGCGCTTGCTCAATGAGCTTGCCCGCTCAACCATGGGCTGGAGTGATCAGGACGATTTGCGCCGCGACCAGTTGCACGCGCTGCTGGACAGCATTGTGCAGCGCCTGCTTGACCAGCCCGAGCCGGACCCTGAGCTGTTTGCCACGCTGCACACCGAACTGGCGGGTTTCGTCAATGTCGAGAAGCGTCGCTCGGAGCGGCTGGAGCAACGCACCCGCGATGCCGAGGAGGGCCGGGCGCGTATCGAGTCGGCGCGACATCAGGTTGCACTCAGTCTCAATGAGCTGCTGCTGGGCAAGACGCTGCCGGTGTTCGCGGTGGATCTGTTGCGCGATAGCTGGAGCCAGGTCATGCAGATGACATGTCTGCGCGAAGGTCCGGACTCAGCGGCTTGGTGCGAGGTCAGGCGGACCGCCGAGCAGCTGCTTGAGACGCTTGAGCCGCTGGGTGATTGCCCGCGTGCCGAGCGGGAGGCCGTTAACGCTCAGGTGCGAGAGTCGTTGGCCAGCGGCCTGCAGTTAATCGGTTTGTGTGCAGAGCAAGGTGCTCCTGTGCTGGTCACAGTGCAGCAGCTTCAGCAGTTGCCCTTCACCCAAGGCACTGCTACTGAGCAGCAACCCGAGTCAACAGCCAGCGCTGCTGCGCTGCCGCACGCTGCTCCTGTTCAGCCTTTGACCAAGGCAGGGTCTGTGGTGGCCGAGCCGTCTGCGCTCAAGCCGATGCTGACCGCGCCGGTAGAAGTGGACCAGCCTGCAGAGGTTGTCACGGTCAAGGTGGAAGTCCCGATCATGCACGCCGATGTCTTGCAACCAGAGCCTGAACTGGTTGGGGTTGTGCCGGACAGACAAGCGGCAACCTGGGTAGGAGCGCTGCATACCGGCAGTTGGTTTGAATTGAGGACCGCTGCCGAGGAGCCCGCGCAGCGCTGCAAGCTGGCGGCGATTATCAGCTTCAGCGGCAAGTATATTTTCGTCAATCGCAGTGGCATGAAGGTGGCAGAACACAGCGTCAACAGCCTGGCCCAGCACTACGCGCAAGGATGGGTGCGGCTGCTCGATGACAACCAATTGTTTGATCGGGCGCTGGAATCGGTCATCGGTAATCTACGCCGGCTGCAAGCCAGTAAATACTGATTCGGCAAGGCTGTTCCGCGCAGGGGTAGGCCTGCTAGCATAGGCTCTTTGGCAAATCACGAGTCCCATGCAGATTAACGAGCACGATGGCTGGTGCAGTGAGGTCAATCACTGTCCTTCCCCGCATCATAACGAACGGCCCGCGGGCGAGGCCGTCTCGCTGTTGGTTATTCACAATATAAGCCTGCCGCCTGGCGAGTTTGGCGGCGGTCATGTGCAGTCCTTCTTTCAGGGGCATCTCGACCCCGCCGTGCACCCCTATTTTGCCGAAATAGCGCCGCTTAAGGTCTCCGCGCACTTTCTGATCGAGCGCGACGGCGTCATCACCCAATTTGTGTCCTGCTGCCAGCGGGCTTGGCATGCCGGGCGCTCGGCGTATGGCGGGCGCAACGAGTGCAATGACTATTCCATTGGCATCGAGCTGGAAGGCACTGACGAGCTAGCCTTCAGCGCAGCGCAGTATGACGCCTTGAAGCGCTTGACCAAGGTGTTGCAGCGCGCGTTCCCGGCCATTACGCCGTATCGTATCACTGGGCATGAATTCATCGCGCCAGGACGCAAGACTGATCCGGGTCCGGGATTCGACTGGCAGCGGTATCTGTGTAGTCTGACCGAGGCCCCGGCAACGGTCGGTGGTAGGAGGCAATCATGAGTTTTCTGGTATTGGTGCTGGTGGCTGTGCTGCTGACGTTCACCCCCTGGCGGCAGGGCTTTCCTCTGGACCTGTTGGGTAACTGGGCGCGGCAGGTGGCGAGTTCGGCCGGGCGTCCGGCATGGCTGGCGCTGGGGCTCCTGCTATTGCCGCTGTTACTGGCCGGCTTGCTGCTCTGGCTGGTTGACGGTGTGGCTTACGGTGTCTTGACGCTGTTGTTGCACGCCTTCTTGCTGCTTCTATCTGTCGGTCGCGGGGATCCGCTGCAGGCAATGACGGCGCAGTTCGAGCAAGCTTGGCAGCGCGGCGACCGGGAGGCTGCCAGTCTGGTGGCCGAACGCGATCTGGAGATCCGTGCGGGCAGCCCGGCGGAGCTGCTTGCCAGCGTACGCATGCGTCTGGTCTGGAAGGTCTGCGTTGGCTATCTGGTGCCGGCATTCTGGTACTTATTACTCGGACCGCTCGGGGCCATGGCTTACCGCCTGTTCGAGCAAATAAAGACGCAGGCTGAGCATCCGTTGCGCTCATTGGCCGTGTCGCTGGTGCATGCTCTGGAATGGCTGCCGGCCCGTCTGATGGTCTTGAGTATGGCCTTGGTTGGGCATTTTGAACGGACGCTGGCGGCGCTGGGTAGGCTGCTGTT
>JAWOGT010000379.1:0-6365 GCA_046496585.1 Halopseudomonas sp. | reverse complement strand
ATGATCAGGTCACTGAGCAATCCGTTGGAGATATAGGTCTTGGCACCATTGAGCAGATAGTGATCACCTTTATCCACCGCGCTGGTGCGCATGCCGGCGAGATCCGATCCGGCACCCGGCTCGGTCATCGCCACGGCCAGAATACATTCACCGCGGATGATCGCTGGCAGAAAACGCTGCTTCTGCTCCTCGCTGCCGTATTCGGTGATATAGGGTCCGCACAGCGCCGAATGCAACGACAGCATGAACCCCGGCTCGTTGATATAGCCCAGTTCCTCGCTCATGATCTGCTCGTAGCGAAAATCCTTGAGCCCCAGCCCGCCATAGGCTTCATCAGCCCAGGGCAGCAAAAAACCCATCTCGCCAGCCTTGCTCCATACACCCCGATCG
This sequence comes from Halopseudomonas sp., assembly GCA_046496585.1. GTDB lineage: Bacteria > Pseudomonadota > Gammaproteobacteria > Pseudomonadales > Pseudomonadaceae > Halopseudomonas. The sequence goes on along the minus strand of JAWOGT010000379.1, from coordinate 5,975 downwards.
ACTATGCCGGCGTCTTCCCAGCGCTGCTGATGCGGGACGACCTCTTGCTGCAGGAAGCGGCGGAAAGACTCGCGAAACAGGCGGTGCTCGGTATCGAAATGGATGCGCTGCATGGGACTGACTCCTTGAAGTTATGCTCCCAGAATAGGTCGGCCCCAGCATTGCCTCAATGACGCGAACGATCACGACAATTGACCATTTCGCCGGGTTGCGGGGTCGCCGCAGCTGTGGCTAACTCGCTGGCAACCACCACAAAGGCTGCATTGATGAACAACCGGTCGGTCGCCATCCATTTTGTCCAGGCACTGCTGCGCGGAGCACAGCGCCAGCAACAGGACGGCAATGCGCTGCTGCGCGAGGCGGGTATTAATCCGGAGTTGCTCGGTCAGCCGCGCGCGCGCGTCGACCCCGAGCAGTACGCACGGCTGCTGCAGCTGTCCTGGCAGACCTTGCAGGATGAATATATGGGGCTGGGCAAGACCGCCAGCAAACCCGGCACCTTTGCGATGATGTGCCACTGCTTGATTCATTGCCCCAGCCTGGAGAAGGCGCTACAGCGCGGCATGTTGTTCTATGGGCTGTTTGCCGATGCGCCACGCGTCCAGCTGCGTCAGGAGGCAGAGCTGAGCTGGCTGGAAATCGATACCCGAATGATGGACGACTCGGATCATTTTCTTACCGAGTCGCTATTGGTCATCTGGCACCGGTTGGGCAGTTGGCTGATCGGTAAGCGCATACCGCTGGAAGCGGCCTGTTTCGACTACCCGGCCCCTGCGCAATACCAGGAATATGAGCTGATCTTCGGCTGCCCCTTGAGGTTCGACCAGGGCGTGACCGCGGTGGCCATGCGGACCAGCTATTTGCGCATGCCCTTGATTCAGGACGAGCGCACGCTGAAGCGCTTTCTTGCTCATTCGCCGTCTGATCTGCTGTCGCGTCGCGATTTTGGCAATAGCCTGTCGAGTCGCTTGCGACAACTGATCGGCCAGCGCGTCGGCACCGACATGCCGGATATGGACGTGGTGGCCCGTCAGGTCAGTATGAGCCCACCGACCTTGCGCCGGCATCTGCGCGAGGAAGGCACGTCGTGGCAGGAACTCAAGGACCATCTAAGGCGCGACATCGCGATCTATCATCTGGCGCGGCATGACCTGCCGATTCAGGAAATCGCCGCCCTGCTCGGCTTCTCCGAGCCCTCCGCCTTCCATCGCGCTTTCAAGAAATGGACCGGGCTAACGCCCGGCGAGTATCGCTAGACAGAATCGATAAATAAAACGCGTTATCTGCGCTTTATCTATCAGTCAATTGGATACTACTATGACCCAGAGCAGGCAACGGAGACACGGACCCGAATGATCTGGCGCATGAATGCCTGGGTCACCACCGTTTGCTCACCCGGTTGCAGTCGCACGCGGCTGCGGTGAGGCCGTTCGGGGCCATTGACAAAATGCGTCTCGCAGACCACTGGCTGGTCGCCGTTATGGGTTAGCGTGACGGTGGCTATATTGCTGATCTGGCCGCTAGCGGCGCTCACACCCAGATCCTCACCTTGAATTTCAACGTCGATCGGAAAGGGTTTGTTGCTCGTCGGGATGCTCTGCGCGAACAGTGACACCGACATCATCATCAGTAACAGCATTGACCAGGATTTCATCATGACACCTCTCCTTCAGTGGACATTCAGAGTACGCCAGAGATTTCTGCCATGAAAGCACCCCGCGTCACCTTGGAACAATGGCGCACATTGCAGGCCGTGGTCGATCACGGCGGCTTTGCCCAGGCGGCCGACGCCTTGCACCGATCGCAGTCGTCAGTCAGTTACACCGTGGCCAGGATGCAGGAACAGCTGGGCGTTCCTTTGCTGGTCATAGCCGGCCGCAAGGCGGTGCTAACCGAGGCCGGCGAAGTATTACTCAGGCGCTCGCGAACGCTGGTCCAGCAGGCCAGTCAACTGGAAATGCTGGCCCTGAATATGGACCAGGGCTGGGAGCCCGAAGTGCGCCTGGTGGTGGATGCCGCCTTCCCCACCGAACGCCTGGCCATTGCCCTGAAAGCCTTCATGCCGCTAAGCCAGGGCTGCCGTGTACAGCTGCGCGAGGAGGTACTGTCCGGTGTCGAAGATTGTTTGCTGGATGATTCCGCCGATCTGGCGATTTCCGGTATGAGCATCGCCGGCTACCTGCCGCAGCAGATCAACCAGGTCGAATTTATCGCGGTAGCTCACCCGGAGCATGCACTGCATCAATTGCAGCGCAACTTGACTCACGATGATCTGCAAACCCAGCTTCAGGTGGTGATCCGCGACTCGGGACACCACCCCGTTGATTCCGGCTGGCTAGGCTCTGAGCAGCGCTGGACGGTAACCAGCATCAGCACCGCCGCCAACCTGGTCGCCAGCGGACTGGGCTTTGCCTGGCTGCCCCATCACGCCATCGACCATCAGCTCCAGCAGGGGCAACTGCTAGCGCTGCCGTTGCAGCAGGGCACGCAGCGCTCGCATTTCATGTATCTGTATGCCAACAAGGACAAGCCGCTGGGGCCTGCCACGCGCATTCTTGCCGATCTGTTGATTGAACATTCGATGACAAACTGACACCTGACTCGGATGCTGGCTAGAATAGGGACTTGGCAATCGACTCTCTTCACACAGGAACGGACCATGCCGCACCTAACCATTAACGGCTGTAGCCTGTTTTACACCGACCAGGGCGACGGCGAGACAGTGCTGTTAATCCACGGTCTTGGCTCCAGCACCCGTGACTGGGAATACCAGCTGCCGAGTCTGTTGCCACAATATCGGGTGATTTGCCTGGACATGCGCGGCCACGGCCAGAGCGACAAGCCCAAAGGCGGTTATTCGATTAAAGGCTTTGCAGACGACTGCATCGCCTTTATTGAGCAGATGCAGCTGGAAAAGCCGCATATCGTCGGCATTTCCATGGGCGGCATGATCGCTTTCCAGCTGGCTACCGAGCGTCCGGAGATCCCCGCCAGCCTGACCATCATCAACAGTGCCCCGGAAGTCATTCCGCGCAAAGCGTCCGAGTATGTGATGGTTGCCAAGCGGCTGTTCTTTGCCCATGTACTGCCGCTGAAGGTGACGGCGCGCGGATTGGCCAAATTGCTGTTTCCCAAGCCAGAGCACGAGTCCATTCGCAGTACCTTTGAAAGTCGCTGGATCGAAAATGACCGCCAAGCTTATCTGGCATCATTGCGCGCGATCGTTGGCTGGGGCGTGAGTGACCGGCTCGAGCGGATCAATTGTCCGGTACTGGTGATCAGCGGTGACAAGGACTACACCCCGGTAGAGAGCAAACGTGAATACGTCAGCCGCCTGGGCGATGCGCGCCTCGAGGTGATAGCCGACTCCCGGCACGGCACACCCATAGACCAGGCCGATAACTTTAATGCCCTGCTGCTGGACTTTTTACGGCAATCAGGGTCTGCTGCACCGACCCAAACCCCTTAACTCGGAGAACAATAATGCTCAAACGCCTGATTGGCGCCTGCGCCCTACTGATGATCGCCACTACTGCCGCGGCCGAGAATCCGCGCGTCATGCTGGAAACCAGCCATGGCGACATGTTGATTGAACTGAACGCCGAGAAAGCCCCGATCAGCGTCGAGAACTTTCTGCGCTACGCTGACGCCGGCCACTACGACGGGCTGATCTTCCACCGGGTGATTCCCGGCTTCATGATTCAGGGCGGTGGTTTTACCCCGGATATGCGCCAGCGCGATGTCGGCCAGCCGATCAAGAACGAAGCGGATAATGGTCTGCTGAACAAGCGCTACAGCCTGGCCATGGCTCGTACCCAGGTCGTGGACAGTGCTACCAGCCAGTTTTTCATCAACCTGGGCAGCAATGACTTTCTGAACCACGGCGGCCGTGATTTCGGTTATGCGGTATTCGCTGAGGTGCTTGAAGGCCAGCACGTGGTCGAAACCATCGCCAAGGTGCCTACCAGCACCCAGGGCATGCATCAGAACGTACCCAGCAGCCCGGTCACCATCATCAGCGCCAAGCGCGTGGCAGCCGCCGCCGAGTAATCCCCGGCCTGGCGCGGAGAACCCCTCTGCGCCAGGCATGCTTCATTCCTGCGCCTGACGAAACGGCAAATAACTTCTCGCCTCCAGATGATACGCCTGCACACCTGCGCGCTCGCGCAGCAGAAAATCCGCCACCGCCGCCTGCAGCGGCTCCTGCAATTTATGCCAGGACTGGGTCAATACCGGCTCAAAACCACGGATCAGCTTGTGCTCACCCTGGGCGCCGGCATCAAAGCGCTGCAAGCCCTCGGCGATGCAGCGCTCCATGCCCTGATAAAAACAGGTTTCAAAGTGCAGCCGGTCATACTCCTCCAGACAACCCCAGTAGCGTCCGTAAAGTGAGCTCTGGTCTGCCAGAAAGAAGGCGCCGGCCACATCACGGCCATCGTGGCGGGCAAATACCAGGCGGATCGCTTCGGGCATGGACTCGCCGAGCAGCCGGAAGAATGCCGGCGTCAGATACGGCTGCTGCCCGCGCTTGAGGTAGGTAGCGGCATAGAAAGGATAGAAGCTGTCCCATACGGCGGGGGTGAGCTCCGCGCCAGCCAACCAGTGAAAGCGGATGCCCTGCTCGGCAACAGACAGACGTTCCTTGCGGAAATTCTTGCGCTTGCGTGAATTGCACGCGGCAAGAAAGTCATCAAAGTTGTGATAGCCGCGGTTGAACCAGTGAAACTGACACCCCAGTCGCTGGACCCAGCCCGCTGCCTGCAAGGCGACATTCTCTTCGCCGGTATTGAACAGCAGATGCACGCCTGACGCCTGGTTCTGCACCAGGCTGTCTTCCAAGTAAGCCAGCAGTAGATCCCGGCTGGGCTCGCAGCGCGACAACAGCCGCGGCCCCTGCACCGGAGAATAGGGCACGGCGGCGAGCAATTTGGGATAGTAAGCCCGCCCCGCGCGCTCCCAGGCTTGCGCCCACTGGAAATCAAACACGTATTCGCCGTAGGAGTGCATTTTGCGGTACAGCGGCAGCGCAGCCTGCAGGCTGTCGTCCTCATTGATCACCAGCAGATGCGCAGGCTCCCAGCCCTGCTCTGCACAGACCGAACCGCTGTTTTCCAGCGCGGCGAGAAAGGCATGGCGCATAAACGGGTAATCACTGTTGAGTAAAGCATCCCACTGGGCGGCGGGAACATCCTGGATTTGGCTAAGTTGGCGTATTTTCATCGGCACAGCATGCCATAGCGCAGCCTTTGTCGCAGCGCTGGAAACGCCAGGATGCGTAACAAAAAACCCCGCCGAAGCGAGGTTTCTCAAGCAGAGATGAGTTCTATTTATCCGCCCATTGCAGAAACGCCTGGCGGCTTTCGGGGCTGAGCAGCAACCACAGCTGTTGCAGTGTGGTCAGGGTCGCATCCGTGTGCGGGAGGGTCTGTGTAGCAGCCGCCTGTGAGGGCACCACTGGCGCTGCAGCCACCGGTGCCGGAACGCCCAGCGGCTTGACCTCGCCGGAGTATGTCGGCGAACTACCGCCACCCATCACCTGACCGACCAGCGAAACGTAAGCCGGTCCTGGCTCAGTGGGCTTGCGCTGACCGGTACGGGTATTCTGCGCCCAGCCGGCGAACTCATCTTTCAGGGACCGGGCTTCAGTCAGGTTTTGCGGAGCATCGAAGTCCAGACGCCAGATATCGCCAGCCTGACCATCGATCATGAAGGTAGCGCTTCGGGTGCGCACCACTTCGCTACTCAAGCCGCCAGCAATATCGAAGACGTTTTAGTCCAGCCCAATTTCCAAAACTTCCTCCGGATCTTCGATTCTATAAAAATCAAAGTGGTAAAAAACTTCTCCATCAGGGTTTTGGTATTCATTGACTAGCGAAAAGGTAGGACTATTCACCCTGTCTTTCACTCCCAAAATTCCTGCAATTTCTCTGATCAGAGTGGTTTTACCTGCACCAAGATCCCCTTTGAAAATCCAA
>JAWOGT010000325.1:0-4417 GCA_046496585.1 Halopseudomonas sp. | reverse complement strand
CTGGTGATTTACATACTGCCTCTGGTCGGTGCCATCCTCTACCTGTTGCTCGGCGAATTGAGCATGGGCCGCAAACGCGCCGCCAGAGCCCAGGCGATGATCGAACCCTACCTGGCCAATCTGAACAGCCGCTTTAGCCGCGATGATATCCCCCTTCCGGGCGGTCACCTGGCCTATGCCGTGCATCAGATACTCGCAGCACGCATGGGCCTGGGCACCCTCGGTTACTCGCATATGCAGGTGCTGGATTCGGCAGATGGCATTTTCCGTAGAGTGATTGCCGACATCCAGCAGGCCAGTGAGAATATCCGCCTGGAAACCTATATCTGGCATCTGGGCGGTCGCGTAGACGACGTCGCCAATGAACTGATAAAGGCCAGTCAACGTGGGGTAAAAGTCAGCGTACTCATTGATCACGCCGGCAGCCGGCGTTTCTTTCGCTCCAAATGGCGCAAGCAGATGGTCGCTGCGGGGATTGAAGTGGTTCCTGCCATGCCGGTCAAATTGCTCCGCGCCCTGGTTCAGCGGATTGATCTGCGCATGCATCGCAAGGTGTTGATCATCGATGACCGCATAGCCTACACCGGCTCGATGAACATGGCTGATCCGCTGTTCTTCAAGCACAGATCAAAATCGGCCCCCTGGATTGACGTCATGTTGCGCCTGGATGGTCAGGCTGCATCGGGGCTGGCCAAGGTGTTTGCCTGGGACTGGGAGGTAGAAACCGGGGAGCGTAATCTGCCTGAGTATTATCCTGCGCCGGATGCCTGCAACAGTTGGTTGTCGATCATCCCCTCGGGCCCGGGCGTGGGCGAAGACATGATCGGCCAGGCCGTTCTGTCGAGCATTTATCGAGCGAATCGGCGGATTGTCATCAGCACCCCCTACTTTGTCCCTTCCGAAGCCATTTTCGATGCCCTGTGTCAGGCCGCACGGCGTGGCGTGGCGGTGACCGTGCTTTTGCCCAAGCGCAATGATTCACTGATGGTCGATTGGGCCAGCCGCTCCTACTTTGAGCTGTTGCTGGAAGCCGGGGTCGATATCAAACAGTTCAATGGTGGCCTGCTGCACACCAAGGCCATGTTGATGGACGACGAGTTGGCGTTGGTAGGCAGCCTTAATCTGGATATCCGGAGTCTCCAGCTCAACTTCGAGCTCACGGTTGCGTTGTTCGGGCAGACCAGCTGCGCAGGGATCAAGGCGCTGCTGGAATCCTATGCGGCTAACAGCCATTCCGTGCAGCTGGCGGTGTGGCGGCAACGCAGTCGGCCTGCTCGCATGCTCGAGCGGTCGATGTTTTTTATGAGCCCGTTGCTGTGAAATGGGAATAGTTCGCAACAGGGGCTTGCTCTGACGTGACGCCGCTGCTAGCCTGCAACTGAGATTGATTCCTGTTTAAGCTCAGTGAGGTCTTGTTCATGCGCGTCTATATGCTTCCCGTTGCCGTTACTGCCACGCTGATGACGGCCCACCTGGCCAAGGCGGGCCACGTGCCGCCGATGGCGTCCCGCTCCGTCACCCAGAGCGCTGGCGTTAACAACGGCACAGAGCAAAGGACGCCAGCACGCTGAGCAGTTACAGCTGGCCTTCGATAGGCAGCCAGTCGATCAGCCAGGCCTTGAAACGGCGGACCCGTCCGGCCTCCGGCTCAGAGGTCCAGAGCTTGTCCCCAGCGTGCCACTCGAGCCTGTCGCCCTCGCCCAGGCGCAATTCGAAAGCGTAGTCATCCGACGTCCAGCGCTGGAATAGCTCGGCCAGGCGCTGCGCCAGTTCCGCCTGATAGACCATGACGCCGGCTTCCGTATTCAGTTCGATGGAGCGTGGATCAGAATTGATCGAGCCGATAAACAGTTTGTAGCGATCAAACACGAAGCTTTTCGCATGCAGGCTCGCCACAGACTCACTGATAAAGGTATTGGGACTCGACTGGTTGGTAGCCGTTGGCTGCAGTTCCCATAGCCTTACGCCGCCCTTCAGCAATGGCCTGCGATAGGGCGCATAACTGCTGTGCACCGCCAGTACATCGGTAGTGGCCAGCGAGTTGGTCAGCACCGATACCCCAGCGCCCTGCGCCACCACTCTGGTCAGTAACTCGACACCCTGGCTACCGGGAATGAAATAGGCTGATTTCATTAACAATTCAGAACGCACATCGAGCAAATGATTAGCCAATATGCGCGCCAGGTGCGGATCTTCACTTTGCGCGGACTGGGCGTTGGCCTTGCTTGGCGGATCAGCCAGCCAGTCGGAGTCGCCCCAATACAGTTGCAGACGGCCCTCGCTCAGCGACGTGCTGAACGAGGACGCTTGCATGGCTTTCGTATAGGGTTTTTGCGCCTCTCTTTGCCGGTGTGAAGCCAGGCCTTCACGCATACGGTTCAGGGTGCCCTGCTTGGCATTCCGGTAGACTAGGCTGGCCGGGATGGCATTGGGGCTATTCCAGAACGCATCGAAGCTGCTGGAGGCTTCCCGACTGATCGGGCCGATACCCAGCAGGTCAATGTCCTGGAAATCCCTTTCGCTGAGCGCATAATATTCATCGCCAATATTGCGGCCACCGGTGATCATCGCCAGATTATCAGCGACCATGAGCTTGTTGTGCATGCGATTGTTGATACGACCGAATTCGACGACCTTACTTGGCAGCTTGAACCACGCGTTACGAATACTCACCGGATTGAATAAGCGCAACTCGATGTTGGTATGCCGGTCCAGCGTAGCCACGGCCTTGTCGGACAAGCCGTTGCCGATATCATCAAGCAGGATGCGCACGCGCACGCCACGATCTGCTGCGGCGATAAGGCGTTCGGCAATCAGCCCACCCGTGACATCACTACTGTAAATATAGTACTGGAGATCAAGGCTGGTCTTGCTCATATCGATCAGTTGCAGGCGTGCCGACAGGGCATCAATGCCACTATCGAGCATATAAAAACCGGACTGTTTCAGGCCATCCACCGGTTGTTGGCGCATGTAGGTGTTCAGCAACCCCTGAGCGGGCACCTCGATAGCATAGCTTGGCGGCATATCGTGAACGGGGAGCGACGTGGCGCACCCCGTCAATCCGACCAGCAATGCCGACATACCGCCAACCATCAAATATTTTTTTAGGCGCATGGCGCTCTCGTTATTGTCTGAAAGGGGGCTGGTCGACATACTACCAGCCGTGCAACCAAACCACTATTCAGTGACAACCAACTGGTACTCGGTGCGCCGCACCCCGCGCGTGTGAATAATCACATAGCCCTGTTGCGAGGGCGTGAAGCCCTGGGTCAGCGCCGCGCTGAACAGGGCCCGCCAGGTGCTTTCCACGTCTGCGCGTGCTGGATCGAAATCAACACTCAAGGCGCGCTGTAACGGCTTTTGTTGCAGACTGTAGTTGGCCACATTGGCACTGCCGACCGTAGTAACGGGAAAAGCCACCAACATTGGGAGATTGGTTTCGCTCATCGCGCTCAGATCATTCAGGGCTAATGTCAGGGGGCCGACAATCTCCATTTTTCCACGCCGCACTGCGGCCATGCCAATCTGCCGAGCAATCGCGCCGACGTCATTACGCAGGCGTTCCGGCGTCAGTTGCATGGTCCGGCCGAATAGCTCCATCGCCGGCCGCTCCAGCAGGCGTATACGATAATCCACCCCGGTGTCCCGCAGGATCAAGGTATCACCGGCGCGGATATCAACGACTGCCTGCTGTGAAGGCGGCGCGGGCGTGTACACATTGGCGCACAGCGGTGCTTTCAAACGACTGCGTTGCGCTTCAGCCAGTACCGGGTTGGCATCCAGTGCTGCGCACACTTGCTGATGATAACCATCCCAGGCCTGCGCGGCCGCCCCGGCATTGATCAACAGCTCAATCAACGGCGCGTTGGCGTTCTGCGCCGCAATCAATAATGCCGTGCGTCGCCCCTGCTCTGCTTCCTCGCGATCAGGGCCACCGACACCGGCGAAGGCCACCTGCCGGGTTCGCGCGTGCACATTGGCCCCCGCCTCGATCAGCCGTTGCGCGCCCGCTAGCAGATTCAGTTCGGCAGCCGTCATCAATGGGGTCTTGCCCCACTGGTTGCCTGCATCGGGGTCAAAGCCCTGCTGCAATAACAGCTCCAGGCTTGCCGAGTTGGCCACTGCGGCCATCAACGCCGGGCTCTGATCGGGCCCCACACCGCGCTCAGCGCCAAAGGTCTCGGTTTCATAGGCAATGAAATCGCCGATCGCGTGGGCCGGTGCATCGTTCAGCACCACGCTATACAAAGTGGCGAAACTGCGGCCCTGCTCCAGGTCCCCGGCGGCAGGCGCTATGGCATAGCGCGGCTGATAGCGGTCCTGCGGCGCCAGTGGCAAGCCGGGCACTGCAACGGGGGCGGACAGATTTTCCATACTTCGGGCCAGGGTTTCGTGAAACAGCAGGTCCGCAGCG
>JAWOGT010000353.1:0-4969 GCA_046496585.1 Halopseudomonas sp. | reverse complement strand
GGTGCTGCCGCTGTTCGCACCGAACGTGAACTCCTTCCCCCGCTTTTTGCCAGACACTTCGGCACCGGTCAACGTGGAATGGGGCGAAGAGAACCGCACCGCTGGCCTGCGCGTACCCGACTCCACGCCACAGAACCGCCGCGTGGAGTCGGGTACGCGCAGGCCAGCGGTGCGGTTCTCTTCGCCCCATTCCACGTTGACCGGTGCCGAAGTGTCTGGCAAAAAGCGGCGGAAGGAGTTCACGTTCGGTGCGAACAGCGGCAGCACCTCGGGTATATAGCGCTGCAGCCCGCCAATATGATGCAAGAACAGTTCGCTCATGCTGCCATCGGCATTGGAGAAAATATTGTCGCCGGTCTTGCGGTCGACAATGCTCTGGTGCAAATGCATGGCACTGCCTGGCTCATTGGTGATCGGCTTGGCCATAAAGGTGGCGGTCATATCATGCTTGAGCGCGGCCTCGCGCATGGTGCGCTTGAACACCAGGATCTGGTCGGCCAGGTGTAGCGGGTCGCCGTGACGGAAGTTGATTTCCATCTGCGCGGTGCCTTCCTCGTGGATCAGGGTATCCAGATCCAGGCCCTGGGTTTCGCACCAATCGTACATATCCTCGAACAGTGGATCGAATTCGTTGGCGGCATCAATGGAAAAGGACTGGCGACCGGTTTCCTGGCGGCCTGAGCGGCCGACGGGCGGCTGCAGCGGCAGGTCAGGATCTTCATTGCGCTTGGTCAGGTAGAACTCCATTTCCGGAGCGACCAGGGGCTGCCAGCCCTTGTCAGCGTACATCTTGAGAATCTTTTTGAGGATGTTGCGCGGCGACATTTCGATCGGCTCGCCAGCCTTGTCGTAGCAATCATGAATGATCTGCGCCGTCGGCTCCACCGCCCAGGGCACCAGGTAGATGGCACTGTCATCGGGTTTGCAGATCATGTCGATATCGGCCGGGTCGAGCAGGTCGTAATAGATCTCGTCCTCGACATAATCACCGGTGACCGACTGCAGCAGAATACTCTCGGGCAAACGCATGCCCTTTTCCGAGATAAATTTCATGGTCGGAGCAATCTTGCCCCGGGCAATGCCGGTCAGGTCGCTGACCATGCATTCCACTTCGGTAATCTTGTGTTCTTTCAGCCACGCTTCAATCTTGTTCATAAATTCCTCAGGAGTGCCTGTTTGAACGTGCCCGGCAGGCGTCACCAAACGCCTTGAATATCGACAGGTAAAAAGTGTTTTCCTTCACCTTCCACTCTGGATGCCATTGCACGCCTAACGCGAAACTGGATGCCTGGCTGACCGAGAACGCTTCGACCAGCCCGTCAGGTGCGGTAGCTTCAGGCCGCAAGCCGGGCGCCAGTCGGTCAACACCCTGGGTATGCAGAGAGTTGACCTGTGCCGAGCTGCGGCCTGACAATTCATAGAGCAGGCCTCCTGGCTCAATATGGACCTCGTGGGACAGGCCATATTGCTGATCAACCGGCTGATCCTTGTTTTCACGGTGCTCCATAAAGCCGTCCACCTCGTGCAGGCGCTGGTGCAAGGTGCCGCCAAAGGCCACATTCATTTCCTGAAAACCGCGGCAAATGCACAGCACCGGAACGCCCCGGTCAATGGCCGCTTTAATTAACGGCAGGGTAGTGGCATCGCGCTGGGCGTCGTGCCGGGTGCCCTCGAGGCTGGGCTGGCCGTGGTAATGATGGGGTTCGACATTGGAGGGCGAGCCGGTAAACAGGATGCCGTCCAGCGTAGCGAGCAACTGGTCAAAGCCGATCTGCTCGCCCAGCGCAGGAATCAGCAGGGGTAACCCGCCTGCACCCTCGACTACGCCAAGGATGTATTTTTCACCTACTATATGGAAAGGATGCAGACCCAGCTGACTGGTACAGCAGGAGATGCCAATCAGGGGCTTTGGTACGACGGACATGGGTCACGGCCTGTAGTGAATAACGTACATGGATCAGATGTTGTTCAATTTTTGACACAATAGCAACAAATAATAATTTACACAAAAACCAAAAGTCCCGGCGTTGAAAGCGTTGCGCAGATTGCCCTGCAGCCCGCGTTGCGGCCTTATTTGGTGCAGCGTGCACCGTGTTTGTGCGATCTGGATTCTATTGACTCGTCAGGGGCTTTCAGATTTACTCTATTCGTAACGCCAACGTGATTGATATATTTTACAAACAATAGGTGATATCTCATGCCATCCCTAACCGGAGCGGATGCTGCGGCAGTCGGAGCTGCGGCAGCCAGTGCTGTGCCAGCTGAGCCCGTCAGTGTCCAGGAAGCAGAGGCCTTTCTGGCCGAACATCCGGAAATCCACTTTATTGATCTGCTGATCGCAGATATGAACGGCATTGTCCGCGGTAAGCGTATCGACCGTTCAGCCCTCTTGAAAGCCTATGAAAAAGGTATCGCTCTTCCCGCGTCCATCTTTGCTCTGAATATCCAGGGCACCACGGTAGAAGAAACCGGACTGGGCCTGGAAATCGGCGATGCCGATCGTGTCTGCCTGCCCATTCCCGGTACCTTGTGTGTCGAGCCCTGGCAAAAGCGTCCTACCGGTCAGCTATTAATGACCATGTACGAACTGGACCGCAAAACGCCGTTCTTTGCCGATCCGCGCTATGTCCTGCAGCGCATCGTAAAACGCTTCAGCGAGCTGGGCTTGACGCCGGTGTCGGCATTCGAACTGGAATTCTATCTGATTGACCAGGAAAACCTCACTGGCCGCCCACAACCGCCACGCTCGCCGATGTCAGGCAAGCGCCCGAACTCCGTTCAGGTCTATTCCATGGATGACCTGGATGAATACGCTGAATTCCTCCAGGACGTCATCGAGGCTGCCCACGAACAGGACATCCCCGCAGACGCCATTGTTGTGGAATCGGCCCCGGGCCAGTTTGAGGTCAACCTGCACCATGTGGATGATCCGGTCGTGGCCTGCGATCACAACGTACTGCTGAAAAGGGTGATCAAGAGTGTCGCCTATGACCATGAGATGGACACCACCTTCATGGCCAAGCCGTACTACGATCAGGCCGGCAATGGTATGCATGTGCATATCAGCCTGGTGGACGAGGATGGCACCAACGTCTTTGCCCCACACGCCGATGGTACGCTTAGCCAGACCTTGCGCTGGGCGATTGGTGGTTTGTTGCAGACGTTGCCGGAATATATGGCCTTCCTGTGCCCGAACGTGAATTCTTATCGGCGTTTCAGCCCGAGTTTCTTTGTACCCTGCGCGCCGACCTGGGGCATTGATAACCGCACAGTCGCGGTGCGCGTGCCAGGCGGTGATCCCGAGTCGATGCGTATCGAGCACCGGCTGGCCGGTGCGGATGCTAACCCGTATCTGTTAATGGCCGCTTTGTTGTCGGCGATCCACTATGGCATCAGCAACAAGATTGAGCCGCCGGAAATGACCGAGGGCAATGCCTACGATCAGCACGAGGCGTCGCTGCCGACCAACCTGCGTGATGCACTGCGCGCGCTGGAAAATTCCGCTGTCATGAAAGAGTACATTGGCGAGGAGTATCTGGACGTGTTTGTGTTGTGCAAGGAAAGTGAGCAGGAAGAGTTCGAGCGGACTATCTCGGATCTTGAATATATGTGGTATCTGCATACCGTGTGACGCTGGTTTTGTTGCAGCGCAGAGTCCCGTCCTAGTGGCGGGATTTTGTTGTCTGCGGTCTTTGTTTCGGTCGGTTGTTGGTGTTGGTCTGGTTCTGTGCAGGGTCTCGGCGTCGGCTGCCCCGGGCGTGACACGCTCGGGCCGTCCCTGGGCGCTCGGCATCGCACATCCATGTGCTCTGACGGTCACGCCCAGGGCAGCCGACGCCGGGACCGCAAGCATTTGCGCTGCGAGCTAAAAACCAAAGTGCTTTGTATCTCAGGATGCACGTTGTTAGATACGCGACGCTTCCGACGGCCCTGCCTGGACCGTCAGAGCACAGGGATGTGCGATGCCGAGCGCCCAGGGAGGGCTTCGAGCGTGTCCAGGCAGGGCCGTCGGAAGTGGCGCAGGTGCACGCCCAGGCAGAATCAACGGGCAGGCTTTAGAGGTGGCACAGGCACACGCCCAGGCAAAATCGACAAGCACGGCATGGAGAAATGAAAGACAGCCAATCCTGGTATCAGGCCAGTATCCCATCACAAGCGCCGCGTCCGAGACTACACGGCGAACTGAGTGTGGACGTGTGTATTGTTGGTGGCGGGTTCACCGGGCTGTCGGCCGCACTCGAACTGGCCAAGGCTGGTAGAACAGTAGCCTTGCTCGAGGCAGAACAGGTGGGCTGGGGCTGTTCCGGGCGCAACGGCGGACAGATCAATCCCGGCTTGGCGGCAGATCAGTCTGCGCTGGAAAAACAACTGGGAGCCGAAGCCGCCCGCGCGCTCTGGCAACTCAGCCTGGATGGCGTGGCGCTGTTGCGCGCCCGCGTGGCGGACTATGCGATTGACTGTGAACTGAAGCAGGGCATTCTGCTGGTCGCCAACAAGCCACGGCATGTGCCTGAGCTGCTGGCCTGGCAGGCCAGCCTGGAAAAGCTTGGCTATGACCAGCTGGAATTTCATGACCGTGCGGGCTTGCAGGGTCTGCTCCAGGCCGACTATCAGGCTGGCGTCATGGATATGGGCGGCGGTGATCTGCATCCGCTCAAATACGTGTTGGGCTTGGCCGCAGCGGCCGAGCAGCATGGCGCAAGGTTATTCGAATACTCTCCGGTGCTGAGTTATCGCCAGGACCGTACAGGGGTCACCGTGGACACGGTGCAAGGGCAGGTCAGAGCGGGGCATCTGCTGCTCGCCGGCAATGCTTATATAGGCACATTGCTGCCCTGGCAGCAGCGGCGCTTTATGCCGATTGGCAGTTATGTGGGTGCCACTGCACCCTTGGGCGGGCTGGCTGATCAGCTGCCCGTGAAGGGATCAGCTGATCAGCCAGCCCGCCCAAGGGTGCAGTGGCACCCAC
>JAWOGT010000214.1:0-4598 GCA_046496585.1 Halopseudomonas sp. | reverse complement strand
CCTTCGCCAGGCACGGACAGTCCACTGGAATGTCCGTGTCGCGACTCAGTGCTCGAGCCGCAGCACCTCGCCATTGGCGCCGTCGGTGACGACGTAGAGCCAGCCGTCAGACCCCTGCCGCACGTCGCGGATGCGGGCGTTCCGGTTGGTCAGCAACTGCTCTTCGGCGGTGACGCGGTCGCCGTCCAGTGTCAGCCGCCACAGCGCCTGGCCGCGCAGCGCGCCGATGAACAGGCTGCCCTGCCAGCCTGGGTATCGGTCACTGGTCAGGAAGGCCATGCCGCTGGGCGCGATGGAGGTCGGCACCCAGTGGCGCAGCGGCTGCTCGTAGCCGGGCTTCGGGCCTTCCTCGCCGATCTTCGTGCCGATGCCGTAGTTGCGGCCGTAGGTGACCAGCGGCCAGCCGTAGTTTCGCCCGGCGCGCACGATGTTGATCTCGTCGCCACCCTGCGGGCCGTGCTCGCTGGCCCACAGTTCGCCCGTCACCGGGTGCAGCGCGGCGCCCTGGATGTTGCGGTGGCCCAGACTCCAGATCTCGGGGCGTGCGCCGGCGGTGCTGGTGAACGGGTTGTCGGCCGGCGGCTTGCCGTCGGCGTCCACACGCACCACCTTGCCGATGTGGTTGCCCGGCAGCTGTGCGTCGTCCTTGCGCGAGAAGCGGTCGCCGAGGCCGACGAAGACGTTGCCCTGGCGGTCGAACACGATGCGCGAGCCGCAGTGATGGATAGGCCTCCGATTCCTCCTTGCGCGTCGGCGATGAAGGTGAGCTTCAGGCGATCATCCCAGTCCGGCTCGTGCGCGTCGAAAATGTCATTGTGAGCCAGGGTCAGGATCAAGTTATTTTTGTCATTCATTACCATTTGCAAAGATGCATCCATCCGGCGGATCGAGAGGTGACCATAACCGGGATGCTCATACTCACCGACGTAAGCATCAAAGGGATGAGCCGGCTGTGCTCCGAGTACTCGGCCAGCCAGCAGTTCTTCTGTGGCTTTCTTCTCGGTTGTCGCGGCTTCAGCATAGGACTCTGGGTTTCTCCAATCTGAATCTGTGATCAATCCTTCGGGAATGAGAAATGCATCTGCACGATCACCCATTGACCGGTGCGCTTTTCGAGCGTGCCGGTCCAGCGGCAATTGTCCCAGCCAATGGGCTGGTCGTTCCACATCGCGTGGTCGTCGAGGAAACAGGAATACCATGCTGCGTTTCCCATTTCCGTGAATTTAAGGCACAAGTCCTTCAATGCGAAATCAGTAGCCTTGAACGCGTCTTTCATCCACACGCGCTCGCCCAACTTCTTGAAAGCCTCGAAGCCGAGGATGGTAGACTTTGAATCGGGGTGGAAGATGAAGAAGTCGTCATCCTGCGCCATGATGGAGAACAGCCGGTCAATATCTTTGGTCAACGCCCAGCCGATGGCGTCGTGAATAACTCTTTCTACCTCGAGCCTTTCAACTTCGGTTATCATCTTAAGCTCCTTAATCACTTCGCTCATACCACGCTGCCTGCGCCTGGAACATGCGGGCGTATAAGCCTGGAACGGCAATCAACGCCGTGTGGCTGCCGTCCTGCACGATGCGCCCCCGCTCCATCACCAGGATACGATCCGCAATGCGCGCTAGCCCCAGGCGGTGCGTGACAATGATGGCGGTTTTGCCACGCGCCGTGTCGAGGAAGGCACGGTACACCCGGTCCTCTTCGAGCGGGTCAATGGCGGCAGTCGGCTCGTCGAGGATGATCATGTCATGAGGGCGATACAAGCCGCGGGCGATGGCCACGCGCTGCCATTCGCCGCCGGAGAGGTCGGTGCCGCCGAATTCGCGTGCCAGCATAACATCGAGACCGGTGTCGAGACGAGTGCCCTGGCGGTGATAGAATCCTGCCTGGGTGAGGGCCGCGGTTGCGCGCTCACGTTCGTCGGTTTCCGTACCGTCGGTGGCAGGATCGTCTTGCGGCGCGCCCACGCGAACGTTGTCAAGCAGTGTCATGTGGTAGCGCTGGTAGTGCTGAAAGACTGCCGAGAGATGCTCGAAGCGGGTTTCGTCGTCGGCGTCGCTCAGGTCAGCGCTGCCAATCTGCACCGAGCCGACATCGGGGTGGTACAAGCCAGCGATCAAACGCACAAGCGTGCTTTTACCGGCGCCGTTTTCACCCACCAGGGCAACCGATTCGCCAGGGCGGATCGAAAGGGTCACGTTTTCGAGTGCGTTCTCGCCAGCGCCGGGGTAGCGAAAACTCACCTGGCGCAGTTCCACGCCGCGGTCACGCGGCAGCGGCGCATGGCCGCCTTTTCGCTCCGGCGATTTCAAAAAGGCGAGGTAGTTGCCGCCAAAGGCAGCGTTCTCGAAGGCAAACCCCAGCCGGTCGAAGAGTTCCTCGAACCACTTGAAGATGGCGTCCATGGCGAAGTACACCGCGCCGAACAGCCCCGGCGAAACCCGGCCTGTCAGCACGAAGCGCACCAGCAGGAGCATGAGCCCGACGTATCCAGCGAGGGTCAATACCTTGAGACCCAGGTCGATCGCACGGGTGCGCAGCTCGGTGTGCCACATCTCGCGGTTGTAGTCCGCCAGCACCTGGTCGTATTTGCGGCGGAAGAAGGGCACAGCCCCGGTGGTGCGGGTTTCCTTGAAAAACGCCCGATCTGTCAGGGCGGCTTCGTAATGGCTGAATTCGCGGCGTAACGGAGCTACCTTATTCTCGGTGTTGTAGAATGCCGATGCCCGGATCACCCGCGCAAGCGCCACCGGCAAGAAGGCGGCGAAGACTCCCAGCACCAGCACCGGCTCAAGCGGGGCGAGGTAGAAACCCAGGGCGAGGAAATAGCCCCCGTGGAAGATCAAGGAGCACAGGAATGTCTCCATCGCGTCGAAACCGCGATTACGCCCGGCATGGGCTTTTTCGATTCCGTCATACAATTCCACCGACTCGAAGCGGATGAGGTCGAGCCTGCCGGCTTTTTGAGCCATCGCTTCAGTCATGCGGGCGTCAGCCAGGTGTGAGAGGAGCTCAAATGACAGGTTCATGGCAGCGTTGATCAACATGTAAAGGACGTTGACCCCGCCGAGCAAGAGGATCGTCTCCAACACAGCCTGAAATGTGAGGCTGCCATCCACAAATAGCGGCAGCCGGTCGAGCAGGACGCAGATCAGGTGCAGGTCAGCGACGAGCAGCAGCGTGAAGCCAACCGAGGAGAGCAGATAGATCAGAAATAGCCACGGCTGTGTGCGGAAAGCCAGGTGCAGCATGGCGCCGATTACGCGGGCAAAAGAAGGGCGGGGCAGTCTGGCATCAATTGGCTTCATACCAATACCTCTGGCTTGCATACATGCGAGCGTACAACCCGCCTGACTGCATCAACTCGGCGTGCGATCCGGTTTCGATAATGCGTCCGCCATCCAGCACCAGGATCACATCAGCGGTCTTGGTAGCTCCCAGGCGGTGGGTGATCAGCAGGGTGGTGGCTCCCTCGGTCAGGCGATCGAAGCTGGCGTACAGCTCGCTTTCTGCCACCGGGTCGAGGGCAGCGGTGGGTTCATCCAGGATGCGCAGCGCAGCAGGCTGTGCCAGCGAGCGTGCCATAGCCACGCGCTGCCACTCGCCGCCGGAAATGTCCACGCCGTCCCCAGCGATCTTCCCCAAGGGGGTGTCCACACCCTGGGGCAGCCGGGCAACCAGCGAGCCAAGCCCGGCGCGCTCGAAAACTTGTCCATCTTCGGCGGGTTCTTGCCCCAGAAAAACATTATCGCGTAACGACACGCTATAACGGGCAAAATCCTGGTAAACGACTGAGATGAGGGCGCACAGCTCCGCCGCGCTGACCTTCCGAAGGTCGCGGTCGTTCACCCAAATACTGCCCGATTCAGCGGGGTAGAGCCCGGTGAGCAGGCGGGTGACGGTGGTTTTGCCGCAGCCGTTGGCGCCCACCAGGGCATAGCGTTTCCCCGCTTCGAGGGTCAGGCTCAAGCCGTCAAGGACGTAGCGTTGTGTGCCCAGATAGCGGAAACGCACGTCCCGCAGCTCGATCCGGGCGGGCGCCGCGGGCGGCTGGCTGGGGATGCTGGCGGGCGGCGCTACGACCGCGTTATTTTCTTCCGGCAGGGCAAGAAAGGCAGTCAGGTCCTTGACAAATTCCGCATCCGCGGCGATGCCGTTGACGGTATCCATGAAGCCCCAAACGATGTCGAAGCGGGTAAAAGCCTGCGTGAGGGCGATGAACAGGCCAATGGAAACCGCACCGCTTTGCAGCGATGGCAGCAGCGCCAGCATGAGCAGCACCCAGATCGCCTGGTTGGTCAGGTTGCCGGCATAGGCCTTGACATACCAGCGCAAGCGGGCGCTCAAGCGCACGCTGAGGGCGGAGCGAAACGACTTGCGCCACATCCCAGTCACCATGCTGCTGGAGCCGAACAGGGTGCGTTCGGTTCCAGCGGCATGGTAACCGGGATGTGGCGCAAGTCGTTCCGTGCCGCCCTCAGCGTGCGCTTACGCGCCCGTTTGCGCTGGTATATCCATTCCTATGCCGGCAACCTGACCAACCAGGCGGTCTGGGTGCTGCTCATGCTGGCGCTGCTGCCATCGCTGCAAAGCGGTGCGGT
>JAWOGT010000158.1:0-4364 GCA_046496585.1 Halopseudomonas sp. | reverse complement strand
GAAAAACAGATCTCTGCTCTCAACACTCTCTCCTGAGATTCTTCTCAAACGGCTCCGTCCGGAGAATTTCGGAACCGCATTCGCGCCGGGAATACCCAGCGCATGCTCGGGGGTGTGCCGCCATCCAAGGAAAGCCGTGGTATTGGTGCCTATGCAGGGGAGCACCGGGATCGGCAGGTAGAAATTGCCGTGCAACTGTTCCAGGCGATGGGCATTGCGCGTGACGACAAGGACAAACGCCAGGACTGGATCCTGCGCGGGTTCCGGCAGTTCGATGCGCCGGTCTCCATTGTGGTGACCTATGATCGGGTGCTGCAGGAAGGCGACATTGCCCAGTTCGACTGTGGCGCTTTGGTCAATGGCCTGGTCAACGCCGCCTGGTCCCGGGGTCTGGGCTGCGTGGTCAACAGCCAGGGCATCATGCATTCACCGGTGGTGCGCGAGTATGCCGGCATTCCTGACGATCAGGTGATCATGATCTGCGTTGCCATGGGCTATCCGGACGAAGACTTTCCCGCCAATGCCGTGGTGTCCAAGCGTCGCCCTGTCAGTGAAGTGGCCACCTTTGTCGGTTTTGCCGAGACAGTGTCCTAGCGTAACCTGTCGGCAGATAGTGCTACGGCTGCGAAAAAGGTCAGTTCACGCTGGCCTTTTTGGCTATTGCGCCTAACCAAGGCCCCCCAAATACTGCGTCTGAACCGCGCAGCTGGGGCGGGGCCAGCGTAGGTTCAACGCGACACCTCCAGCGGTCTGCGTGTAATCTTGTCGTGTCGTGTCGTAGCGTGCGGGGGGATGGCGCATCGCGCGTAGACTGGTGTTAACGCCAATTCCATCGGTGGCTCTGCGAAGGTAACAGTACATGTTAAATCAGGCCCACGTGATGGCATTTGTAGTTACTCTGATCACGGCGGTCATGGCCGTCATGTTGCACTATGAATCTTTTATCCTGTTTGGCCGTATCGTCAGAAAGATTGAGTTTGCTCATCGGCGCCGCATGCTGCTGCTCATATTTGGTTTGTTAACGGTGCATGTCGTCGCTATCTGGGGATTTGGTATCAGTGCCTGGTGGCTCGTGGAGGTACACAGTGTCGGGGTGGTTGCGGGCTATGAAGCCATGTCATTTCTTGACTACATATTCATGTCCGCTGTGACCTACACGACGCTGGGATACGGGGATATGATTCCCTTGGGCCCGATTCGTTTTCTCTATGGTTCACAGGGATTAGTCGGTTTCGTTCTGATTACCTGGTCAGCCTCGTTTGCCTTTCTGGAAATGCAAAGGAACTGGAACAAGCTTGATTGATTATAGTAAAAACGACATCAATGGCTTTTGAGGCGCCGGTACAACCGGGGTCAGTTCAAGTTGTCCGCTATCCTTTTTCCCACTACGATGCGCCAGGCGCTTTGCAGGAAGCAGGTGTAGTCCTGTCACAGGAGCAGGCCAGGGCAAGGCAGAGACAATAATTGCGAGTGATAGCAAAGGATCTTTATGGATGTGTTCAGTTTCCTGCATGCAATGGTGGAACAGTCCGGCTCGGATCTGTTCTTCAGCGTCGGCGCGCCGGTCAACCTGAAACGCGACGGCGTGGTTGTCGCCCTCGATGGCGCTGCGCTGGAAATCGGAGTGGTCAAGCAGCTGGCCTACCAGTTGATGAACCAGAAGCAGATCGCCGAGTTTGAACGCACGCTGGAGATGAACCTGGCCATCGGCCTTCCCGGTGCAGGGCGCTTTCGCATCAATGTGTTCTATCAGCGGGGGGAGGTGGCCATGGTGATTCGCCATATCAACAACCTCATCCCGGGTATTGAAGAGCTGGGTTTGCCGTTGCGGCTGCGGGAACTGGTGATGCAGGATCGCGGCCTGATTCTGGTGGTCGGCGCGGCGGGGTCAGGCAAGTCGACTACCCTGGCCTCGATGATCGATTACCGCAATAGCAATCAGACCGGTCATATCATCTGCATTGAAGATCCGGTGGAGTTTCTGCATCACCACAAGCGCTCGATCGTCAATCAGCGCGAGGTGGGTCTGGATACCACGAGCTTCTCGGAGGCGCTGCGCAACGTGCTGCGCGAGTCACCGGATGTCATCATGATTGGCGAAATCCGTGACCGCGAAACCATGCAGCATGCACTGCACTACAGCGAGACCGGCCACCTGGTGCTGGCAACCCTGCACGCGACCAATACCGTGCAGGCCATCGAGCGCATGATCAACCTGTTCCCCAAGGACAACCGCCAGCAGCTGCTCGGTGATATTTCCATGAATCTGGCCGCTATTGTTGGCCAGCGCCTGCTGCGCGGCAAACACCAGAAAAGGCTGCCGGCCGTCGAGCTGCTGCTGCGCACGCCCTATATTGTTGACCTGATAGCCCGCGACGAGCTGGGCGAGATTCGTTCTGCGATGGTTCGTAGCCGCGAGCTGGGCTTGCAGACCTTTGACCAGCATCTGTTTGAGCTGCTGGAGGCGGACGCAATCAGTATGGAAGAAGCCCTGCATCAAGCCGACTCGCGCACCGATCTGCTGCTCAAGACCAAACTGGAACGTGGCTTCGCCCTGGGTGACTCGGAGCTTAAGGTCATGCGCGATGGCGACTGGTAGCTAAAGCAGGGAAGGGCGCCGATTGGACTGCCCCCTTCCCCGGCGCGCTCACTGGTTCGGCGTTACCCGCCAGATGGTATTGGTCAGATCATCCGCCACGATCAGTGCGCCGCGCGGGTCCACGGTCACCCCGACGGGCCGGCCACGCGTCTGGCCATCCTCGGTGAGGAAGCCGGAGACGAAGTCAACCGGCGGGCCAGAAGGGCGGCCATCGGCGAAGGGGATGAACACCACCTTGTAGCCGACCGGGTCTTTGCGATTCCAGCTGCCGTGCTCACCGACAAACACGCCGTCGGCAAATTCAGCGCCCATGGTGGCGGTAGAGAAATCCACGCCGAGTGCAGCGACGTGGGAGCCCAGGGCGTAATCCGGAGCGATGGCTTCGGCAACCTTGTCAGGGTTCTGCGGGCGCACGCGGGGGTCGACGTGCTGGCCCCAGTAGCTGTAGGGCCAGCCATAGAACCCACCTTCCTGAACCGAGGTCAGGTAGTCGGGGACCAGGTCAGGGCCAAGCTCGTCCCGCTCATTCACTACCGCCCAGAGTGTCTCCGTATCGGGCTGGATGGTGAGTGCGGTGGGGTTGCGCAGGCCGGTAGCGTAGGGCTTGTAGGCGCCTGTGGCGGCCTCTATCTGCCAGACCATGGCGCGGTCTACCTCTGCGTCCATGCCACGCTCGGTGATGTTGCTGTTGGAGCCGATGCCGACGTACAGATAACGTCCGTCGGCGCTGGCGGTCAGGGCTTTGGTCCAGTGATGGTTGATGGCCGAAGGCAGTTCGGTGACCGTGACCGGTGGGCCACTGGCCTGGGTCTGCCCCTGGGCATAATCAAAGCGCACCAGTGCGTCCTGGTTGGCTACATAAAGCATGTTGTCGACCAGGGCCAGGCCGTAAGGCGCATTGAGGTTGTCAGCGAAGACCGTTTGCACTTCATAGGTGCCATCGCCATTGCTGTCGCGCAACAGCGTCAGGCGGTTACCGCTCTCGACGGCGGTGTTGCCCTGGGCTTTGATATAGCCGGCGATCACATCCTTGGGCTTCAGTTTCGCGGCATTGCCCCCTCGGCCTTCAGCCACGAGGATGTCGCCGTTGGGCAGCACGAGGGTCTGCCGCGGGATGAGCAGGTCGGTAGCAATTGCGGTGATGGTGTAATTGTCGGGCACTGTCGGCTGCTGATCACCCCACTCGGCGGGTTTCGGAACCGTCATGTTGGGTAGCAAGCCGCGCTGCGGTTTCGGCAGGGTCGGATCAGGACCATACAGCACCATCTCTTCGTCATTGCCGCCACAGGCGCTGAGCAGGACGGAGAGGGTCAGCACGGACAGTACATTTGAACGGCTCATGCGACACCTCCGGAGCGAGAGCTGGAAAAGCGCACCGCGGTAGCAGCGCAGGCGAGCAGGGTCACTATCACCGACAGAATCAGCCCCATGGGCATGATCGCCCAGGCATCGTTGGCATGCACCAGCGCGTTGATAAAGCCCATGATCCAGGTGGCCAGCAGCAGCACGATATAAACCAGGCCACGTCCTCCGCGCCCATCGGCAGTCAACAGGCCGATAATCGCGCACAGTAGTGCCAGGCCGGTAAACACCAGGCCACTGGCAATCAACCACGACGCGAAGTTGCTCCACTGTATCTGGTAGCTCTGGTAGTAAGCCATGTCGCTCAGCAGGCCCCCCAGAAACAGCGGGATTGTCCCGGCCAGTAACACGGCATGAATCGGATGCAGCGTCATTGGGTGCGGTGGGTAGGTGCGATGGGGAG
>JAWOGT010000126.1:0-13754 GCA_046496585.1 Halopseudomonas sp. | reverse complement strand
TACAGCCCAGCGATGTGGGCACGCTGTTCACTGAGCTGGGTCACGGCCTGCTCGGCGTCGGCCAGCTTGGCGCGTTCCTTGTCGATCACTGCGGGCGGCGCCTTGTCGACGAAGCCGGCGTTGGACAGCTTGCCGCCGATACGTTTGATCTCGCCCCCTAAACGCAGGATTTCCTTGTCCAGGCGCGCCAGTTAGGCGGTCTTGTCGATCAGCCCGGCCATCGGTACCAGCACCTCCAGCTCACCCACCAGCGCAGTGGCGGACAGCGGCGCTTCCTCGCCGTCAGCCAGTACCCGGATGGATGACAGCTTGGCCAGCTTCTTCAGGAAGGTATCGTTCTCCGTCAGGCGCCGCTGGTCCTCACTGCCGGCGCGGCGCAGCAGCAGTTCCAGTTCCTTGCCGGGCGCCACATTCATTTCGCCGCGGATATTGCGCACGCCGAGAATCAGCGCCTTGAGCCATTCGATATCGCCTTCGGCGGCGGCATCGATGCGCTGTTCATTGGCCACCGGCCAGGGCTGCAGCATGATCGTCGGACCGGCTTTGCCGGCCATTGGCGCAATCCGCTGCCAGATCTCTTCAGTAATAAAGGGCATAAACGGATGCGCCAGGCGCAGTGCGACTTCCAGTACCCGTACCAGCGTGCGGCGGGTGCCGCGCTGGCGTTCGGCCGGGGCGTTGTCGTCCCACAGTACCGGTTTGGACAGCTCCAGATACCAGTCGCAGTACTGGTTCCAGATAAACTCGTAGAGCGCGGTGGCGGCCAGGTCGAAGCGGAACTGCTCCAGTTGCCGGGTCACTTCGGCTTCGGTGCGCTGCAGCTGCGAGATGATCCAGCGGTCGGCCAGCGTCAGCTCGACCGGTTCACCGCCAACGGCGCAGTCCTTGTCTTCGCACTGCATCATCACATAGCGTGCGGCATTCCAGATCTTGTTGCAAAAGTTGCGATAGCCTTCCACGCGGCCCATATCGAACTTGATATCGCGCCCGGTGGAGGCCAGCGAGCAGTTGGTAAAGCGCAGCGCGTCGGTGCCGTAGGCGGCAATGCCGTCGGGGAATTCGGCGCGGGTCTGCTTCTCGATCTTGTCCGCCAGCTTGGGCTGCATCATGCCGCTGGTACGTTTGCTGACCAAGGATTCCAGATCAATGCCGTCGATGATATCCAGCGGGTCGATGACATTGCCCTTGGACTTGGACATCTTCTGGCCCTGGCCGTCGCGCACCAGGCCATGCACGTACACGGTCTTGAACGGAATCTGCGCGCTGCCATCGTCATGCTTCATCAGATGCATGGTCAGCATGATCATCCGCGCAACCCAGAAAAAGATGATGTCGAAGCCGGTGACCAGTACGTCAGTCGGGTGGAAGGTCTTCAATGCGTCGGTCTGCTCGGGCCAGCCGAGGGTGGAGAAGGTCCACAGCCCGGAGCTGAACCAGGTGTCGAGTACATCTTCATCCTGGCGTAGCGGGGCATCGCCGAGGTGGTGTTTGGCGCGCACTTCGGCTTCATCGCGGCCGACATAGACCTTGCCTGATTCGTCATACCAGGCCGGGATGCGGTGGCCCCACCACAGCTGGCGCGAGATGCACCAATCCTGAATGTCGCGCATCCAGGAGAAATACATGTTCTCGTATTGCTTGGGCACGAACTGGATGCGGCCGTCTTCGACTGCGGCAATCGCCTGCTCGGCCAGCGGCTTGGTGGAGACGTACCACTGGTCGGTCAGCCAGGGTTCGATGATCACCCCGGAGCGGTCGCCCTTGGGCACTTTCAGCCCGTGCGGCTCGATCTTGTCGAGCAGGGCTGCGGCATCGAGATCGGCGACGATACGCTTGCGCGCCTCGAAACGATCGAGGCCGGCATAGGCCGCCGGCAGGCTGGCGTCCAATGTGGTATTGACGCTGCCATCGATGTTGAAAATCTGCGCGCTGGCGAGAATCGCGGCGTCCTTGTCGAGCACATTGATCAGCGGCATCGCGTGGCGCTTGCCGACTTCATAGTCGTTGAAGTCATGGGCCGGGGTGATCTTGACGCAGCCCGTGCCGAATTCCGGGTCGCAATAGTCATCAGCGACAATCGGGATGCGCCGGCCGACCAGCGGCAAATCAATAAACTTGCCGATCAACGCCTGGTAACGCTCGTCTTCAGGATTGACCGCCACTGCGGTATCGCCGAGCAGGGTTTCCGGGCGCGTGGTGGCAACAATCAGGTGATCCTGGCCATCGGCGGTTTTTTCACCATCGGCCAGCGGATAGCGCAGGTGCCACAGCGAGCCGGTCTCGTCATGGTTTTCCACTTCCAGATCGGAAATCGCCGTGTGCAGTGTCGGGTCCCAGTTGACCAGGCGCTTGCCGCGGTAGATCAGGCCATCTTCATGCAAGCGAACGAAGGCTTCCTTGACCGCTTCGGACAAGCCCGCGTCCATGGTGAAACGTTCACGGCTCCAGTCCACCGAACTGCCGAGCCGGCGAATCTGCCGGGTAATAGTGCCGCCGGACTCTTCCTTCCATTCCCAGACCTTTTCCAGAAACTGCTCACGGCCCAGATCATGCCGCGACTGCCCCTGGGCGGCGAGCTGGCGCTCGACCACCATCTGCGTGGCGATGCCGGCGTGATCGGTGCCCGGCTGCCACAGGGTGTTGCGGCCCTGCATGCGCCGGAAGCGGATCAGTGCATCCATGATCGCGTTGTTGAAGCCGTGGCCCATATGCAGGCTGCCAGTCACGTTGGGTGGCGGCAGGGCAATGGTGTAGGACTCGCCTGAGCCCTGCGGAGCGAAGTAATTGTTCTGCTCCCAGGTCTGATACCAGGAAGTTTCGATGGCGTTGGGCTGGTAAGTCTTGTCCATGGGTAATCTGCGTGTCCGGATGTGAGATGGGCGAGGAATGGTCGCAGCTTGAGTGGGGGCGACGGTCGCGCAAAGCGAGCATTATAGCGGTCTGGGTCAGGTCAGGCCCAGTCTGTTGCGTTATTTCATTTGTTCGCGAACCATCTGCTCCAGTTTCTCCTGCAGTCGGTTGCGCAGTTCGGCTTCTATGGTGGGAATCAGGTCGTCGATCACATCCTGCAGAATCAGCTGTGCTTCAGCCTGCAGGCGGGCTTCCATGCGCAATTGGCGGGCGCTGGTTTGCGCATCGGGCGGCGAGCCAAAATGCTTGGTCGAGTAACCCGCAGGCGGGTTGACCAGGGTGCTGGTATGGGTGTCTGGCTTGGCTGCGGGAGGGATGT
Organism: Halopseudomonas sp.; assembly: GCA_046496585.1. Classification (GTDB taxonomy): domain Bacteria; phylum Pseudomonadota; class Gammaproteobacteria; order Pseudomonadales; family Pseudomonadaceae; genus Halopseudomonas. Next base: position 10,525 of record JAWOGT010000126.1, on the reverse strand, counting down.
GACCGGCCATCAACCGATCCAGTTGCACGCGCTCCTCTGCGAGCCGGGCCAGTTGGTCGTAAGGCAGATAGGGGTTGGCTTTGGGGCCTGCTGGGTGCAGGGGTGTGTCGGTCATCTGCGCTGTTGCCGCGTGAGGCGCAACGGGGGTCAATGGCGCGCTGATGTTCAGCCGCGGCGCGTCGACGACCACGTCTTGCAGCAAGGGGACGATCATGTCTTGCAGCAACGGAATGTCAAGATGCTCATCAGGGGCGGCAGCGGGGTTCGCTGCGCCCGGTTCCGTTTCATCCGCTGGCTCGTCCAGCAGGGTACGGATGGACTCCAGATCCTTGAGGAGTCGTGAGGGTTCAGATGGGTCGCGCTGCGTCATGATTCATCCCGCTGTGCGTAACTGATGCGTCTGCAGAGGATAGCCCCGTTCACGGTAAAAACGAAAGCGCTCGCGTGCCGGGACGCGAACCGGGTCAAGTTCGACAACGATTTCAGCCAGCCGGTTGAACTGACTGAAAAAGCTCGGGCTGTGGTCAGCCAGGTTGATCAGTAAATCATGATGCTCGCCGGCATCCTCAGCGAAACCGCAGACGACCCTGGCATCAGGCTGTTCGGCTGCACTGGCATGCGGCACAAAGGCGTCGGCACGGAAACTCCACAGCCGCTCGTTGAGTACCTGTGCCTGCGCCTCGTCGGCGCAATGCAGGTACACCTGGTGACCTTTGCTCCAGGCCTTGTGGGCGAGCCGGCAGGCATAATCGAGCCGGGCGGTCGCCTGGTCGCTACTGAGTAGATAGAAGTCGATACGGGTCATAAAGGCAGCCTCAGGCTCCAAGCCGCAAGCTGCAAGCGCAAGATCAGCACCTCCGAAGGGCTGCTTGGCGCTTGTGGCTTGCCGCAGCTGGGGTTAGCCAGCCTGATTGAGCAGGTACTGGGTCAATAGCGGTACCGGCCTGCCGGTTGCGCCCTTTTCCTTGCCGCCGCTGATCCACGCCGTGCCGGCGATATCCAGGTGGGCCCACGGGTAGGCCTTGGTAAAGCGCGACAGGAAGCACGCGGCGGTAATAGTGCCGGCCTTGGGGCCGCCGATATTGGCCATGTCGGCGAAGGGGCTGTCGATCTGCTCCTGATACTCGTCGAACAACGGCAATTGCCAGGCGCGGTCGTCGGCTTGCTTGCCGGCCTCGAGCAATTGCTCGATCAGCGCATCATTATTGCCCAGCAGACCACTGGCGTGGGCGCCCAGCGCCACCACGCAGGCTCCGGTCAGGGTGGCAATGTCGACTACGCTGGCGGGCTTGAAGCGTTCGGCATAGGTCAGGGCGTCGCAGAGTACCAGCCGCCCTTCGGCGTCGGTGTTCAGCACCTCGATAGTTTGACCGGACATGCTGGTGACGATATCACCCGGCTTGGTCGCGGTGCCGCTGGGCATGTTCTCGGCGGCGACCACCAGGCAGACCAGGTTGATCGGCAACTGCAGGCTGACCACCGCCTTGACCACGCCGAACACAGTAGCCGCACCACACATGTCGTACTTCATTTCATCCATCGCGGCGCCGGGCTTGAGGCTGATGCCGCCGGTATCAAAGGTGATGCCCTTGCCGACCAGCATGTGCGGCTGGTCCTTGGACTTGCCGCCCTGGTAGCTGAAGCGAATCAGCTTGGCCGGCTCTGCGCTGCCGGCGCTGACCGAGAGCAGGGAACCCATGCCCAGTGCTTTCATGTCCTTTTCTTCGAGTACCTCGATTTCCAGCTCCTTGTACTGCTTGCCCAGCGCTTTGGCTTCCTTGGCCAAATACGACGGGGTGCAGACGTTGCCGGGCAAGTTGCCCAGGGTGCGGGTCAGGTCGGTACCGTCGCTGATGGCCTGGCCATGGCTGATCGCCCGGCTGAGCGCATCGGCATCGGCCTTGTCGGCAGACCACAGCAGGCATTTTTTCAGTCTTGCGGGTGTGGCTTTCTTGCTCTTGAACTGATCGAACTGGTAAAGGCTTTCACGCAGGGTTTCAACCACCAGACGGCTGCGCGCATACAGGTCGCGGCCCTTCACGGCCAGTGCCGGCAGGGTCAGCAGTGCATCGGTGGCACCGCCGTCCTTCAGGGTCGCAGCAATTTTCTGCACCAGCTTGCGCAGGGCACGATCATCCAGCTCTTCATCCTTGCCGCTGCCAATCACCAGGACGCGTTGCGCCGCAAGGCCCGGCAGGCCGAACAGCATAAGGGTTTGACCGGCCTTGCCGCTGATGTCGCCATGCTTGATGGCGGCGCTGATCTGGCCATTGCAGGCGTTGTCCAGAGTCATTACCGGGCCTGACAGGGTCTTCGCTTCGCTGAGGGTGACAACCAGACAGCCCGTCTTGATTGTTTCCAGTGTGCCGTGCTTGACGTTGAACTCCATGGTACTCCCCAAGACAAATGATATGGTTTGACTGATAATACCCGCCCAGAACAAGCCCGGAGCAAAAACTACCTTGCACGACTTGAGGGTGCGCTTGCAACTAGCCGCGCTATCCCTGCATTCTGGCTTATTCCCCTGCCTTGAGCCAAGGAAGTTATCGTGATTGTGTTTCGTTATCTAAGCCGCGAGGTGCTGTTGACCCTGACAGCCGTCAGTGGCGTATTGCTGCTGATCATCATGAGCGGGCGTTTCATCAAGTATCTGGCCCAGGCTGCCGCAGGGCAGCTGGACCCGAGTGTGCTGTTCTTCATCATGGGTTATCGCCTGCCCGGGTTTTTGGTGTTGATCCTGCCGCTGGGCATGTTTCTGGGGATTTTGCTCGCTTACGGGCGCATGTATCTGGACAGCGAGATGACCGTGCTATCGGTGACGGGTATCAGTGATCGCAAGATTCTCGGCTATACCCAGGGCTCGGCATTGGTCGTTGCGCTGCTGGTAGGCTTTCTGAGTTTGTGGGTGGCACCGACCGGGGTACTGAAGACCCAGCAACTGTTCAATGAGCAGGATGCGATGACCGAGTTCGATACCCTGTCTGCCGGGCGCTTTCAATCGCTGGGCAGTGGGCAGCGGGTGACCTATGCCGGTGGCCTGTCGGATGACCGTACCCAGCTGCAGGAAATATTTATTACCGAGCAGGCTGGCGATGCCGAAGAGGGACGGGTGGGGGTGCTGGTGGCAGAAACCGGTCGCCAGCAAATGAACCCGGATGGCAGCCGTTATCTGATGCTGTATAACGGCTTTCGTTACGACGGCAAGCCCGGCGCTGCGGACTTTCGGGTTATCCAGTACGACACCTACGGCGTGCTGCTTCCCCGCCCAGAGGTCGCCACCGAAGTGACCGACCGCGAAGCGATGTCGACGCTGGATCTGGTTGGCCAGGACGATGTGCGCTTGCAGGCCGAGCTGCAATGGCGCATTTCACTGCCCATTCTGGTCTTTGTCGTGGCTTTTTTTGCCGTACCGCTGGCCCGCGTGAACCCCCGTCAGGGCCGGTTTCTCAAACTGTTGCCGGCAGTCATGCTGTATATGGCCTATCTGGCGCTGTTGATCAGCGCCCGTGGTTGGATGGAGTCGGGTGCAGTACCGGCGTTGCTCGGCTTGTGGTGGGTGCATCTGGTGTTTGCTGGCGTCGGCTTGATACTCAACCGGGAGGCGCTGTTTGTGCCTTCGGCAGTCAGTTCGGACCAGCGAGGTCAGCATGCGCAAGCTTGATGGGTACATAGGCAAGTCGGTGCTGCTGAACATCCTGGTGGTGGCGATGATCATCCTCGGGCTGGATCTGGTGTTTGCCTTTATTGGCGAACTGGAAGATGTTGAAGGCAATTATGCCGCTGGGGATGCGCTGACCTATACCCTGCTGACCGCTCCCCGCCGCCTTTACGACATGCTGCCTATGGCCGCGCTGGTGGGTTGCCTGATTGGCCTGGGTACCCTGGCCAGTAACTCGGAGCTGACCGTGATGCGGGCTGCGGGCGTGTCCATCGCGCGGATCGTCGCTGCGGTGCTCAAGCCGCTGCTGGTGCTGATGCTGGCCGGGGTATTGCTCGGGGAGTACGCCGCGCCTTATAGCGAGAACCTGGCGCAAAATCGCCGGGCTATTGTTCAGGGTAGTGACGGTGCTTTTCAGGCCAGGGGGCTTTGGCATCGTGAAGGCGATGACTTTCTGCATATCAACGCGGTACAGCCCAGCGGTGAACTGGTGGGTGTCACGCGATATCGTTTCGGCGCCGAGCGGCGTTTGCTCGAGTCCAGTTTCGCCAGCCGGGCGAGCGTGCAGAGCGATCACTGGCTGATGCAGGATGTCGAGGCCACCCGCTTTCTGGAGAATGGCCATAGCGAAGTGTCGGTCAGTGCAGAGGAGCGCTGGGATGTGCTGCTGTCCGCCGAATTGTTGCGCGTGGTGATGCTGGAGCCGGACGTGCTGTCGTTGACGGCCATCTGGCAGTATCAGGGCTATCTGGCTGAGCAGGGGCTGAATAACAGTCCATATTGGCTGGCGTTCTGGAAAAAATTGTTGCAGCCACTGGCCACGCTGGCGCTGGTGTTCGTGGCAATCTCCTTCGTATTTGGCCCGCTACGCTCGGTGACGCTGGGGCAGCGTATCTTTACCGGCGTGTTGGTGGGCTTCAGCTTCCAGATACTCCAGGACCTGCTCGGGCCGTCGAGTCTGGTGTTCGGTTTCTCACCGCTGATTGCGGTGTTGCTGCCTATTGGGCTGTTGCTGGTGATGGGCGCCTATCTGATGAGGCGAGCGGGTTAAACACACTCCGGGTGCGGGCTGCTCGGCTGCGATAGTGAGGCTTTGGCGCTGAGGCTGACCGGTTGAGGTCTGCCCACTAGTTCTTGAAGGTGCCTTTGGGTAGCGTCACCAGTTGTGTGCCTGAGGCAATGTCCTGCCAGGTGCGCGACTGTTTGTCCCAGAGCATCCACAGCAGCCCCAAACCGCCACACAGCCAGGCTGCCTGGGCGGCAATAAAGCGTATCACTGCCTGCTTGCGAGTGATCGACTGCCCGTCAGGTTGCTCGACGCGGATCCGCCACACTTGCATTCCCAGCGTTTGGCCCTTGAGCGTCCAGAAGCTCAGATAGAACAGCAAGCTCACCGTGAGCAGTACCAGTCGCAGCAGATAATCGCCATCGAGCAAGCCGCTTTCGCTCTGTTGCTGGACCTGCTCGGCGCCACTGATCGCTATGCGTACACCCAGGTAGGCAAAGGTCGCGACCATCCACAGAGCAATGAGCAGGAACAGATCATAGCCAGCGGCGGCAAGCCGACGAATCAGGCTGGTCGGGGGGAAATTGCCAACGGGTTGGAGTGGCTTGACCTGCATGGGTGCTCCAGAAACGGGATGATTAGCGCCGGGTAAGCGGGGCGCTGGCAAAGTCTACGGCGGCCAGGCCATGCTGCATCAGGGCGCGAATATTGGCGTGGTCCGCTCCGCCAGGCGAGGCCAGTACAGCCCGATAGTGCTCGGCAAAGCAGTGCAGCGTCTGCTGGTCATTCAGTCGCTGATCCTGCGCCATGGCCAGCACCTTGCAAGCACCCTGGTTCTGCTCGGCGCTGTTGCTGACCGGGCCGTTGCTAAACGCGCTGGGTTGGTAATGGTAATGCGCGGCAATAAAATCCAGCGTATCGGCAAAACGGTGCTCTGCCGTGCCCAGACAGGCAATCAGTTGGTCGGCGGTCATCATTTGTCTGCCTTGGCTTGGGATTGGTCGAAGGCCGCCTGTTGCGCTGCACTGGCTGGCTTCTGATGCCTGGACTTCCACTCGGCATAGGACATGCCGTAAATGGCTTCGCGGGCCTGCTCCAACGACAGTTCGATATCCATGTCGTCGGCAGCGCTCTTGTACCATTTGGCCAGACAATTGCGGCAAAAGCCTGCCAGGGTCATCAGCTCCATATTCTGCACGTCCTTGCGGCTGCTCAGATGCCCGAGCAACGTACGAAAGGCCGCTGCTTCCAGTTCAATGCGCTCTTGCTTGGTCATGTTTGGCTCCGCTGGGCAGGACGTGTTGGCAGGGATGATACTGGGCCGCTGGGGCAGCGGCAATGTCCGCCTGCGCTCAACCGTCGCGATGATTGCTGAGGGTGATCGACACAGACTCGGCGAACCGCAGTGCATGCGGCTTGTCCACTTCGACCTCGGCGTAGCGTACCTGCGGGTAGCCCATGACCAGGTCCAGCAACTCCTGGGTCAGCCGCTCGAGCAGCGCAAAGCGGTTGTCTTCGACGTGACCGATGATGGCCTTGGTAATGGTGCGGTAATTCAATGCCTGTTCAATCTGATTGCCGCAGACCGCATCAGCGGACGGATACAGGATAGTCAGGTTGATCAATACGTCCTGCTTGTTGCGGATCTCGTCGTCATTGATGCCGATATAGGTGCGCAGCATCAGATTCTTGACTCTGATGCGGGCCATGCCGGGTGTCATGCCGGCCATTTCAGCTACTCCGCCCGATCAATTGCAGGAACTCCTGGCGGGTGTTGACCGAATCACGGAAGGCGCCGAGCATGACTGAACTGTGCATCGAGGAGTTCTGCTTGGCCACGCCGCGCATCATCATGCACATGTGCTTGGCTTCAATAACCACCGCAACGCCCTTGGCGTTGGTCACTGATTGCATGGCATCGGCAATCTGCCGCGTCAGATTCTCCTGAATCTGCAAGCGCCGGGCGAACATATCGACGATACGGGCGACCTTGGACAGACCGATGACCTGGCCGGTGGGAATATAGGCGACATGCGCTTTGCCGATAAAGGGCAGCAGGTGATGTTCGCACAATGAATACAGTTCGATGTCCTTGACGATCACCATTTCATCGTTGCTGGAGTCGAACAGGGCGCCATTGACTATCTCCTCCAGGGACTGATCATAGCCGTGGCAGAGAAACTGCATGGCCTTCGCTGCACGCAGCGGGGTGCCTTGCAGACCCTGGCGATCAGGGTTTTCACCCAGGTTGGCGAGGATGTCGTGGTAGTTCTGGGTCAGTTTCTCTAGGCTCATCGCTGGAGTCTCGTCGTGTGTCATTGCAAATGCCTGCCGCCATTGAGGGTCAGGCTGGTTCCGGTAATGTAGCAATTGTCCATCAGGTAACGAATTGACTGGTAGATCACGTCTGGCCCCGGCTCGATACCCAGTGCTGATTTATTCAAAGTGCGCTCGCGGTAGCTCTGATCATCTTCGGGGTTGAACATGATCAGCGCCGGGGCGATGGCGTTGACCTTGACCCCGGGTGCAAGGCGTTTGGCAAAGGACAGCGTCAGATTCTCAAGGCCCGCCTTGCTGGCGCAATAAGCCATGTGCCGGGTGCTGCCTTTTTGCGCGGCGTAATCGGTCAGATGGATGAGGTCCGTCTGGCAGTCCGGATCGAGTAACTCCAGACAGGCATTATTGATCAGCATGGGTGCCTGCATGTGCAGCATGAACAGGGACTGGAACGCGTCAGCGCCGGCGTCGTCATCCAGCCAGAGCGAGGCGTTGTGAATGATCGCGCGCAGTTTTGGCTGGCGCGCCCGCAAGGTCTCGATAAACTGCTCAATGCCACTCAGGGTGGAAAAATCAGCCAGTATCACGTCAATTCCGCGCAGCGGATGGGTTAGCCATTCCTCTCGCAAATGCCGGCAGGTAATGATCACATGGTAGCCATCGTCAACCAGTCGCTTGGCGCAATGCAGACCTACACGCTGACCGCCTCCCGTGATCAATATGCTTTGCTGTCCTGTCATATTTGTCTCGAATTCTGGGTAGGACCTGGCAATTCCGGGCCGGGGGTAGTGCGGCAACGGCCAAGGCTTGCCAAGTCCTAATTAAACTTATACCAATACGATATTCTGTACAATTGTTTGAAGATATTTAGCTACAATTACCGGTATTCAAGCGGCCAGACACCCCTTCGAGGAGCAAATGTGGCGTTTCTTGATAGGCGGGGCTTGCTATAGTTGTACAATAATTTGAGCTTTGGTTTTTATCCGAAAGAGGCACCGCTTCATGATGTCAAGTGCAGATCTCAAGCTAGCCAGCCAGGCCGACCCGACGCTCGCGCTGAATATTATCACGCATAGCGGACTGGGACGGTACGCGGTGCAGATCCAGGCTGAAGGTTTGGGTCCTCAATTGCTGGTGGATGAGCGTGGGCTGCCACGTTATTGGTCGGGGTTGGGTAAGTTGCGCGAGGAGCTGCGGGCATGGGGCTTTCACGGAGTAGCCCTGACGGTTATCGTGCCCCAGGACGAAATTATCGGGCGTCGGTAACGCGCCTAGCGCTCACTCCGAGCCGGTTTTGCGCCGAGGGGTGCGTTGCTGGCATTGGTCGCTATCACAAGTGCTGTCGGCCGGCATCGGCAGTATCCTGGTCAGATGTGGCCTGAGCTGGCAAAATTGCCGGTAGCTCCACAACCAGAACGGCCGCGCCCAGCGCCAGGCCAGGGGTTTTACCAGCCAGCCCAGACCGACCGCACAGTAGCTCCAATAGGTTGCGTCTATTCCCGAGACGATACGTCCGTCGTCAAAGCGGGCATGCAAACAGTCGAGCATCTGCTCGCGCGTCAGGCCCGGCAGTGGCTCGGTCGCGGTAGAGGCGATATCCAGAAGGTGCAGCCTGCCTTGCTGGTTGCGCTTCAAAAACATCTGTATCTCGCGTAAACACAGGGGACATTGCCCGTCGTAATAGAGCGTTAGCGGCCAGAGTGCGGTGGTGGGCAGGGCATTGGAAGTCATGGTGTTGGCCTGGTGGAGAGCCTGCGGGAGCAGGCAGCGTCTAAGAAATGTACAGGCTTTTGCTATTGCCTAACTTCTGTACAATGGGGGTCAATTTAGCGGTCCTGCACAGCACTTCACAATCGTTAAAACACAGAACACCGACTTTCACTGTAAGTAGATATGACCACATGACCGAACCGCCAGCTTGTCTAGCGCCGTCCCTGGATCTGAATAATGAGGATCTGTATCCGATTCGTGAAGTCGCCCGGCTTACCGGGGTAAACCCCGTGACGTTGAGAGCGTGGGAGCGGCGCTATGGTCTGCTGGTGCCGCATCGCACTCCGAGCGGGCACCGGCTTTACTCTATGGCAGATATTGAGCGAGTGCGCTCGGTCATGTCCTGGATCGAGCGGGGTGTTGCCGTCAGCAAGGTAGCGTCCATTATCGACCGGCAGGTTAACGCCACTGCAGTGTCGGAGCCGCTCGCCGACGTGGATACGGCAGCCGCCCACCTGGCTGCTGCCGACCTGCAGCAATGGCAGGGGCGGTTGATCGAAGCGGTCAATGGCTTTGATCTGCGCGGTCTGGATTTGATCTACGGTCAGCTACAGGGCGACTATCCGTTGTCAGTGATGTTTGCAGGTGTGATTCTGCCGGTATGGCGGCGTTTCCGCGACAGTGGCGAGGGGCTTGGCGTGTCAGGCCAGTGGGCGTTTTTGGATGGCTACCTGCGCGGACGCCTGTTTCAGCGCCTGAGTTATCGCCGTTCGGGCTGCCCCGTCGTCATGCTCGCAGGACTGCCGGGTTTACAGGCAGAACTGGAGATGCTGCTGGCCGCGATTTTTATTACCGCAGCTGACGTCGATGTGATCTACCTGCCGGCCATACCGTCGATTTCCGAGCTGACGGAGATGGCCCGGCGTAGCGGTTGTGATGTGCTCGCCCTGTATGGCGCGCGTGCGCTCGAGGATGATCTGCTCAGGCATCTGCCGCGCTTGGAGCAGGCGCTGGACTGCCCGGTGGCGGCCGTCGGTGCTCTATGCGATGTGCAGCCTGCGGATCTGCTGCGGGGCGGCCTGCTGCTATTGGGCGAGCCAGGCGAAGGGCTCACCGCCAAGATGCGCTTGCTGCTGGCGGGTCGGCTGGATGCGTGAAGGGTGACTGCAGGCGTTGAGGTTGCGTTATACGCTATTACAAATAGGCCGCCCCATGCTGGCTTTTAACTGTACAAGCCCCATTTTATTGTATAACTTAAGGTCAAGTTGTGTGGTTCGACATTACCGTGATCCACCTCCGCTGCGCACCCCGGTAGCCGTCTTCCCCTTTGTGGCTGCCGGGGTTTTTTAACCCAGCGCAGGTTCCGCTGTTTCCAGACACTGTAGCCCTTCTGCCGCTCCCGGCATCCTTGCCCTTGTTTCGCTGTATTGCTCTGCGTCGCTGATCAATCTCCTGTGCCGCATGCTGATCTGTCTGAGCGCCATTCTGTTGTCTTTCGTCTATACTGGCATTGTGCTTGTTGGCATATGTTAAAGTGACTGTGGATGTCGTAACTTTGACGTCGTAAGCTGGTCTTTTCCGGGTGGGGTTCGACTGCGTGGCGCCGCAGGGCTTGGCTGCCTAATGAATGCTGTATAGGAAGTACTTGGCTAGAATGAAACAACGGACGGGCACGACCAAGACGCTGCATCAGGTGCAGCTGCATGTTTCTCAGTTGCGGCGGGGCATGTACGTCTGTCTGCTGGATCGGCCCTGGCTGGAGACACCCTTTCTGTTCCAAGGTTTTTTGCTGGATAACGCAGACGATCTACTTACCTTGCGCAGTCTCTGTGATTACGTGTTCATCGATGTACTGCAAACCCATATTGATTTGA
>JAWOGT010000093.1:0-17464 GCA_046496585.1 Halopseudomonas sp. | reverse complement strand
CCAGCAAAAAAAATAAGGGCTTTTCCGCAGAGTCGCTGGAGGCTATGTCACGTCTGCTGGAGCTCAAGCTCAAGGATTTTGGCGTCGACGCCGAAGTTGAAAAAGTCCAGCCGGGTCCGGTGATTACGCGCTTCGAGATTCAACCGGCAGCAGGTGTGAAAGTCAGCAAGATTTCCAATCTGGCCAAGGATCTGGCCCGCTCGCTGGCGGTTATCAGTGTCCGTGTGGTCGAGGTGATCCCCGGCAAGACCACGGTAGGCATGGAGATTCCCAACGAGGATCGTGAGATTGTGCGCCTCTCAGAGGTGCTGCAGACGCGCGAATTCGACGAGGCCAGCTCGCCGGTAACCCTGGCGCTGGGCCATGACATTGGCGGCAATCCGGTGATGGCCGATCTGGCCAAGATGCCCCACTTGCTGGTGGCCGGTACCACGGGGTCGGGCAAGTCGGTCGGCGTGAACGCCATGCTGTTGAGTATTTTGTTCAAGTCACCGCCGGAAGAAGTGCGGCTGATCATGATTGACCCGAAAATGCTCGAACTGTCGATCTATGAAGGCATTCCGCATTTGCTCGCCCCGGTGGTCACTGACATGAAAGAAGCCGCCAACGCGTTGCGCTGGTGTGTGGCCGAGATGGAACGCCGTTACAAGCTGATGGCGGCAATGGGTGTGCGTAATCTCGCCGGCTTCAACCGCAAGGTAAAAGACGCGGAGCAGGCCGGCACGCCATTGACCGATCCGCTGTTTCGCCGCGAGTCGATGGAAGATGTCCCGCCGGAACTAGAAACCCTGCCGGTGATCGTCGTGGTGATTGATGAGTTTGCCGACATGATGATGATCGTCGGCAAGAAGGTTGAAGAATTGATTGCACGAATTGCCCAGAAGGCCCGGGCCGCGGGGATTCACCTGATTCTGGCCACCCAGCGCCCATCAGTCGACGTTATTACCGGCCTGATCAAGGCCAACATCCCGACGCGCATGGCTTTTCAGGTGTCGAGCAAGATCGATTCGCGCACCATTCTCGATCAGGGTGGCGCCGAGCAGCTACTCGGCCATGGTGACATGCTGTATATGCCGCCCGGCACCAGCCTGCCGGTCCGCGTGCATGGCGCTTTTGTCTCCGATGAAGAGGTTCATCGGCTGGTCGATGAATGGAAAAAACGCGGTGCGCCCAATTACATTCAGGACATTCTCGACGGCGCCGATGATGGCGCCGGTAGTGGTTTTGACACATCTGGTGGTACGGGCGGTGGTGACAGCGAGGAAGATGCGCTGTATGACGAAGCCTTGCGTTTTGTCTGCGAAAGTCGCAGAGCATCGATATCAGCGGTACAGCGCAAGCTGAAGATCGGTTATAACCGTGCAGCCAGGATGATCGAAGCCATGGAGATGGCCGGGGTTGTGACCTCGATGAATACCAATGGCTCGCGTGAAGTCATTGCACCGCCACCGGTGCGTGACTGAGCGGGCCAACACCCAATAGACTATCTGGAGAACCAACCCTGCCATGTTCAAAAGCCTAGTTCGCCACAGCCTTGCCACGCTTTGCCTGTTCAGTCTGCCGGCATTGGTCATGGCTGATGAAGAGGTCGCCGCACAACGGCTCAACAGCCTGCTGTCGAACGCCAGTACCATGACCGCCGACTTTTCCCAGATGACCCTGAGCGCCAACGGCTCCAGCATGCAGGAAACCACCGGCAACCTGTCGCTCAAACGCCCGGGCATGTTCCGCTGGCACACCGACGCACCGGCCGAACAGGAGCTGGTCTCTGATGGCAAGCAGATCTGGCTGTATGATCCGGATCTGGAGCAGGTCACTATTCAGGCAATGGACCAGCGCCTGACCCACACCCCGGCGCTGCTGTTGTCTGGCGATGTCAGTGCGCTGCAGGACAACTTCAGCATTACCTGGCAGGATTCGGGCAACGTGGTCGACTTCACCCTGACCCCGAAGGTCAATGACACGCTGTTCGACAGCCTGCGTCTGTCTTTCCGTGATGGGGTTATCAATGACATGCAGATGAGCGACGCCGTTGGCCAGCGCACCAATATCCTGTTCCAGGATGTGCAGCTGAACCAGAGCATGGGCGAGGATCAGTTCACCTTCGCCATACCTGACGGGATCGACGTCATCAGTGAGTAAGGACGGGCTGTTTCCAGAGCACAAACGCCATCAACCGCTGGCCGCACGCATGCGGCCAGCAAACCTGGATGAGTATGCCGGGCAGTCGCATCTGCTTGGTTCGGGTCGGCCGCTGCGCGTAGCTCTGGAGCAGGGCGCGTTACACTCGATGATCTTCTGGGGACCGCCCGGGGTAGGCAAGACCACCCTGGCGAGGTTGATCGCCACCTTGGCGGATGCGCATTTCGTCACACTTTCAGCGGTCATGGCCGGGGTCAAGGATATCCGCCAGGCGGTGGATCTGGCCCGTCAGCAGGCCTCCCAGAATGGTCGGCAGACCATTCTGTTTGTTGACGAAGTGCATCGTTTCAATAAGGCCCAGCAGGATGCCTTTCTACCCTATGTCGAAGATGGCACGCTGCTGTTTATCGGCGCGACCACAGAAAACCCCTCGTTCGAACTGAACAACGCGCTGCTCTCGCGGGCGCGGGTCTACGTGCTCAAGTCGCTGGATGCCGAGGCGCTTGGCAGCTTGCTGGACAGGGCGCTGGCGGATGGCGCAAGAGGCCTGGGTGAGCACCGGTTGACGATCAGCAGTGAGGCCAAGCACATTCTGCTTGAGGCTGCCGACGGTGACGCGCGTCGCGTGCTGAACCTGCTGGAGATTGCCGCTGACCTGGTCGAAGACGGTGGCAGCATCGGTACCGAGCTGGTCAGTGATCTGTTGAATGATACGCGTCGCCGGTTCGACAAGGGTGGCGAAGCCTTTTATGATCAGATATCCGCGCTGCACAAGTCGGTGCGCGGCTCCAATCCCGATGCCGCCTTGTACTGGTTCGCGCGGATGCTCGATGGCGGTTGTGACCCGTTGTATATCGCCCGCCGGGTCGTGCGCATGGCCAGTGAGGATATCGGCAATGCCGATCCGCGGGCGCTGACGTTATGTCTCAACGCCTGGGATGTGCAGGAGCGCCTGGGCAGTCCCGAAGGTGAGCTGGCGGTGGCGCAGGCGATTGTCTACCTGGCCTGCGCGCCCAAAAGCAATGCGGTGTACAACGCATTCAATGCCGCCATGAAGGACGTCGCCAGTCAGGCCTCCCACGAGCCGCCTCTGCATCTGCGCAATGCCCCGACCAAATTGATGAAAGAGCTGGGGTATAGCCAGGGCTATCGCTACGCCCACAACGAGCCGGAAGCTTACGCGGCGGGTGAGGATTATTTTCCTGAAGCCCTTGAGCCTAGACGTTATTATGAGCCGGTGAACCGCGGGCTTGAGCTGAAGATCGGCCAGAAGCTGCAGTATCTGCGCAGCCTCGATGCGGCCAGCCCCACGCAGCGGAGGTAGACAGCGGATGTTGAGTACCATTCTGGCCATTGGCGTGGGCGGCTCGTTAGGTGCGCTAGCGCGCTTTGGCGTGGCCAATTGGGTCATGGCCGCGTGGCCCAAGGCATTTCCACTCGCGACCCTGGCCGTCAACCTGATAGGTTGCCTGATCATAGGTATACTCTACGGCTTGTGGCTGCACCGCCCGGAGTTTTCGCCGCTGCTGCGTCAGGGTCTGTTTATCGGCTTCCTCGGCGCCTTTACCACATTTTCCACGTTTTCCCTCGATGCCCTGCGGCTGATGGAGAACGGTGAGGCCCTCTTGGCTATTGGATATATTCTGCTCAGTGTGTGCATTTGTCTGCTCGCCACCTGGGCCGGCCTGGCACTGACTCGATAGTCAGCCGGGCTGCCACCTGCAACCATAAGATGATGAATCATGCTTGATGCAAAACTGCTTCGTACCCAACCCCAGTTGGTCGCTGAACGCCTCGCCAGCCGCGGCTTCACCCTGGATGTCGCGCAGTTGGAAGCCCTTGAGACGCGGCGCAAGACGGTCCAAACCCGTACAGAAACCCTGCAAGCCGAGCGCAATAGCCGCTCCAAGGTGATTGGCCAAGCCAAAGCCAAAGGCGAGGATATTGCGCCCTTGCTGGCCGATGTGGAGCGTATGGGCGGCGAGTTGAGCGAGGCCAAGCAACAGCTGGAGGCTATTCAGGCGGAGCTGGATGCGTTGATGCTGAGCATGCCCAATCTGCCGGATGAAGACGTGCCGGTGGGCAAGGATGAAGCCGATAACGTCGAGATTCGCCGTTGGGGTACGCCGCAGGAGTTTGATTTTGCCGTCCAGGACCACGTCGCTCTGGGCGAGCAACACGGCTATCTGGATTTTGAAACCGCGGCCAAATTGTCAGGTGCACGTTTCGCACTGATGCGCGGGCCGATCGCTCGCCTGCACCGTGCGCTGGCGCAGTTCATGCTCGATCTGCATGTGAACGAACACGGCTATGAGGAGTTCTATACGCCCTACCTGGTGCAGGCTGAAGCCTTGCAAGGCACCGGCCAGTTGCCCAAGTTCGAGGCTGACCTGTTCAGGGTGCCGCGCGGAGAGGGGCAGAGCGACCTGTATCTGATCCCCACCGCCGAAGTGACGCTGACCAATATTGTCAGTCAGAGCATTCTGTCTGCCGATCAATTGCCGATGAAGATGACCGCGCATACGGCGTGCTTCCGTAGCGAAGCGGGTTCAGCCGGGCGTGATACCCGCGGGATGATTCGCCAGCATCAGTTCGACAAGGTCGAAATGGTGCAGATAGTCCGCCCGCAGGATTCGGCCGCAGCGCTGGAGGAACTCACCGGGCATGCGGAAAATATCCTCAAGCTGCTCAATCTGCCGTACCGGGTACTGGCGCTGTGCACCGGCGACATGGGCTTCGGTGCGACCCGCACCTATGACCTGGAAGTGTGGATTCCCTCCCAGGACAAGTACCGGGAGATTTCTTCCTGCTCCAGCTGTGGTGACTTCCAGGCGCGTCGTATGCAGGCCCGCTGGCGCAACCCGGAAACCGGCAAGCCCGAGCTGGTGCATACCTTGAACGGTTCCGGGCTGGCCGTGGGGCGCACGCTGGTGGCAATCCTGGAAAACTATCAGCAGGCTGACGGTAGCATCCAGGTTCCTGAAGTACTGCGCCCGTATATGGCCGGTCTCGGGAACATCGGCTGATATGGAGTATTTGCCGCTGTTCCACAACCTTCAAGGGCGCTGGGTGCTGGTCGTTGGCGGCGGCGAGATCGCCCTGCGCAAGTCTAGGCTGCTGTCCGAGTCAGGGGCGGTACTGCGAGTCGTCGCACCGCAGATCGAAACTCAGTTGCGGGCGTTGGTCGAGCAGGGCGGCGGCGAATGTGTTCAGCGCGGTTATCGACCTGATGATTTGGCTGGCGTACAGCTGGTGATTGCGGCGACCGACGACGAGCCGCTTAACGCGCGGGTGTCTGCCGATGCCCAGGCACGCTTTCTGCCGGTTAATGCGGTGGATGCGCCGGATTTGTGTACGGTGATCTTTCCGGCGATTGTCGACCGCTCGCCGCTGATCATTGCTGTGTCCAGTGGCAGCCATGCACCGGTGCTGGCGCGCTTGACCCGTGCGCGCATCGAGACCCTATTCCCCCACACCTACGGCAAGCTGGCGCAATTGGCCAAACGCTTTCGCAGTCAGGTCAAGGCAGCGTTTCCGCAAATCAATCAGCGCCGGGTATTTTGGGAAAACGTGTTCCAGGGCGATATTGCCGAACGTATTTTCGCCGGCCAGGACCAGGCCGCCGAGCAGCTTCTGGCCAGCAGGCTGGCCGAGCAGAGCGGCCAGCACTATGTCGGCGAAGTCTATCTGGTGGGCGCTGGCCCAGGCGACCCGGATCTGCTGACCTTCCGCGCCTTGCGGCTGATGCAGCAAGCGGATGTGGTGCTTTATGATCGTCTGGTGCCCACGGCGATTATTGACCTGTGCCGCCGCGATGCAGAACGCATCTACGTCGGCAAAGCCCGTGCTGAGCATGCGGTGCCGCAGGAGCAGATCAATCAGCTGCTGGTGCGCCTGGCAAAAGAGGGTAAGCGCGTGCTACGGCTTAAGGGCGGAGATCCGTTTATTTTCGGTCGGGGTGGGGAAGAAATCGAGGAGCTGGCGGCGCACGGCATACCCTTTCAGGTGGTACCGGGCATTACCGCCGCCAATGGCTGTTCGGCCTATGCCGGCATTCCCTTGACCCACCGTGATTATGCCCAGTCGGTGCGTTTCGTTACCGGGCATCTCAAAGATGGCACCACGAATCTGCCCTGGGCGGATCTGGTCGCGCCGGGTCAGACCCTGGTGTTCTATATGGGCCTGGTCGGTCTGCCGGACATTTGCCAGCAATTGATCAAGCATGGCCGCGCTGCGGACACGCCTATGGCGCTTATCCAGCAGGGTACGACAGCCAACCAGAAAGTGCTGATTGGTTCCTTGAGTAGCTTGCCCGGGCTGGTTGCCAATACCGAGATCACGCCGCCAACGCTGCTGATTGTCGGTGAGGTAGTCAAACTGCACAGCAAGCTGAAATGGTTTGCACCGGAACAGGTGGAAGGCGAGGTCAAGGGTGTGCTGAATCAGGCTGCGGGTCAGACTGACAAAGACTAAAACCGAACCAAAATAGTAGACAGGATAATATGGCGGTTTGATATCATAGCGTTCCCATTAGGGGTTGGCTGTGATGCCATCATTGAAACGGAGTTCTTCCCCTGTCTACTCTTGGCCTGTTGCCTCCACTAACATCCTCCGCTGCCGTTCGACTCAGCGCGGGGCTTGGCCGGATTATCTGCTGGCTGTGCTGCTTGCTGGGCAGTGTCTGCCTGGCAGGGCCGGCGGTGACTGCGGATCTGCGTATTGCCGATGACAACAGCTATGCGTTATCCGCCCATCTCGTCACTCTCAGAAACGCTGGTCCGGAATGGACTCTGGCGCAAGCGTTGTCCCGAAAGGATCAATTCAACAGCGCCACTGTTCAAACCCTATCGGCCACCAACTTTGGCTTGACCCGTGATGAGGTATGGTTGCATCTGCAGTTCACGACTTCAGGCTCGCTGCCCGAGCGCTGGTTGCTGGAAGTGGCGCATGCCTCGCTGGACCGGGTTGACCTGTATGTTGCCGAGCAAGATGGCGAATACCAGCATCAGCATGCCGGAGATCTGTTACCTTTTTCAGCCAAGGCGTTACCGCATCGCCACCCTCTTTTTGAACTTGATCTGCGCCCCAACCGAGACTACAGCCTGTACCTGCGGGTCATGTCGCAAGGCACCTTGTCGGTACCCGTCACCTTGTGGCAGCCGGATGCGCTCTGGGCCAATGATCAGCTGAGTTATTCGTTCCTGAGTTTGTATTACGGGCTGGCGTGCGGGCTACTGATCTACAACCTGTTCCTGTTTTTTTCGCTGCGCGACAAGCTCTACCTGGCTTATGCCGCCTTTGTGGCCTGCCTTGCACTGGGTCAGGCCGGGCTCGCGGGGCTGGTCGGGCAGTTTGTCTGGCCCAACAATGCGCTGCTGACGCATCTTTCCCCTACCGCCGGGGTGGCGGCCGCTGGGGTGTTTGGTGCTGTTTTTGTCCAGCGTTTTCTCGGCGCCACGCCACGCCGCATGAAGATGCATTGGCTCATGCCCTTGATCGGCATGATTTTCGCACTGACGTTTTTGTGTGCTGTGTTTGTGTCCTACTTCGCCGCCGCCTTGGTGGTCAACATGACATCACTGGTGTTCGCCCTCACAGCCTTGATCATGGGCGCGGTAAGCCTCTATTGGCGCTGCCCCGGTGCGCGGTTCTTCGTCCTGGCCTGGATAGCATTGCTGGTCAGCATTCTGGTCATGGCGCTGCACAATCTGGGGGCATTACCGTCCAATTCATTCACCGCCAATGCCTTGTTGTTTGGCTCGGCGGCGGAAATGTTGCTGCTGTCACTGGCCCTGGCTGACCGCATCAATAGTGTCCAGCACGCACAAGATAGGGCGCAACAGCAGGTCCTGGCAGTCAACCGGAAAATGCTCGACGCTTTGCGTGATAGCGAGCGACAGCTGGAAACCCGTGTTGCTGAGCGTACCCTGGCGCTGGAAACGGCCAACATGCAGTTACGGCAAAGCAAGCAATTGTTAGAACAGCAGGCCAACCATGATGCCCTGACCGGTTTGGCCAATCGCAAGCTGCTTGATGACCGCCTGGAGGGTGCGTTGCTTCGGGCCAGGCGCAATGACAGCAGCTTCGCGCTGATGATGATTGATCTGGACTGGTTCAAGGCGATCAACGACCAGCACGGTCATCAGGCGGGTGATCGGGTATTGATCGAGGTGGCTAGCCGCCTCAAGGCAGCCTTGCGCAATGTCGATACCGTTGCCCGGGTGGGCGGTGACGAGTTTGTGCTACTCATTGAGTCGGTGGCGAGCCATGCAGCCTTGCGAGTAATTCGGCACAAACTGCAGCAGGCCATCCTGGAACCCATTCATCTGAACGGGGATGTGTGGGTGTCGGTCGGCATGAGTATCGGCGCCGCCCTGTACCCCGATGACGCTGAGGATATCGACCTGCTGTTCAGCGTGGCTGACCGTGCGATGTATTCAGCCAAACCGCTGCGGCCGGTGCATGCGAGATGAGCTGCGCCATGTCATGATGGCGCTGAACTCACGGTCGGAGGAACGGCTATGCGGCGCAAACTGGTGGTCAAACGTGGCCACAAGGCGGGGGCAGCCCCTGGCACGCTGATCCACATTGGGCCACCCCGTGCGGATCAGCCGGCGATCCGGGTGATCGAGTATGACCAGCACGAGATATCGGATCGGCTCATCCAGGCCGCGGGTGATTATGCCGTGCGTAGCGGCGACCACGTCGCCTGGCTGAATGTGGATGGCGTGCATCAGGTAGAGGTCATTGAGGCGCTGGGCAGGGCGTTTAACCTGCATCCGCTGGTAATGGAGGATATTCTCAGCATTGATCAGCGGCCCAAGGTCGAGGATTACGAAGGCTATCTGTATCTGGTCATGCGTGTTCTGCGCTATGACGTGACAAGTCATGAGATCCAGTCCGAGCAACTTAGCCTGATTCTGGGCGAGCGTTTCCTACTCTCGCTGCAAGAGCTGCCCGGCGGTATATTCGATGGGATTCGCAGGCGTCTGCAGGAAGGGCGCCAGATACGTTCCATGCAGGCCGACTATCTCGCCTATGCCCTGCTGGATGCGGTCGTGGATCAATACTTCCTGGCGTTAGAGCATCTGGGTGATCGGATTGAAGCTCTGGAAGATGAGTTGATCGAACGGCCGCAGCCCTCTACGCTGACCCAGATCCACCATTACCGGCGGGAAATGTTGATGTTGCGCAAGGCGGTCTGGCCGTTGCGCGAGGTGCTGAACCGTCTATCCCGTGATGAGAGCCCGCTGATTAGTGCCGAAACCCGGGTATTTCTGCGCGATGTGCATGATCATACCATCCACGTCATGGATACAATCGACACCCTGCGCGAGTTGCTGGTTGGCATGCTCGACCTGTACCTGTCGAGTGTCAGCAATCGAATGAACGAGGTAATGAAGGTGTTAACCATCATTGCCACGTTATTTATGCCACTGACCTTTATTGCTGGCGTGTATGGCATGAACTTCAAGTTTATGCCGGAGCTGGATTGGCGCTGGGGTTATCCTGCGGTCATGCTGGTGATGCTGGGGATTTCAATCGGGCTGCTGGTCGCCTTTCGCCGGCGTAAATGGATATAGATGGCTGATTATAGTAGATTTTGCCATGCCAGCTTGAATCTGCGTCCTGGCCTATCAGGGCCTTGCAGGCGGCTACCGCGGCGGCTGAACCGCATCACGAAGAAGGGGTCCAAACACCCGGTCGCCTGTTGAGTAAGCTTGAGCAGGCAACATTTTATTAATGGGCGAGGTGCGGAATGTCCTGCACCGGCAAAGGAGTGGCTCTTGAAAAAAGCATGGCTGTTGGTGGGTTTATTGGGGCTTGGCCTGGCAGGGTGCGTCAAGCTGCCAACTAATGTTGAGCCGGTTAGCGGCTTTGAAGCCGATCGCTACCTGGGTACCTGGTATGAAATCGCCCGGCTGGATCATTCTTTTGAACAAGGCCTTAGCCGGGTGACTGCCGAGTACAGCTTGCGCGAAGACGGCGGCATCAGGGTATTGAACAAGGGCTACTCGCAAGCGAAAGGTGAATGGCAAGAGGCCGAAGGCAAGGCGTACTTCGTCGAGGACCAGCAGACCGGCTACCTCAAGGTGTCATTCTTTGGTCCGTTCTACGGCGCTTACGGGATTTTTGGCTTGGACCAGCAGGACTATCGGTTTTCCTGGGTATCCGGTCCTAACACCGATTACCTATGGCTATTGGCCCGCGAGCCGCAGATTGACGAGCAGGACAAACAGGCGTTTGTCGAGCGCGCAGCGGAGCTGGGTTTTGATACCGAGGCGTTGATCTGGGTTGAGCACGAGTAACTGCGCAGCATCGACAGACCCGGGCTGCGCTGTACTGGCGCAGCCCGGGCAACAGCTTCTCAGTCGACCAAGGCGCCATTGATGATGGCGCGGAGTTCCTGGCGTATCTGATAACTGGAAGAGGGTATCAACTGCGTCAGGAAAATCATCAGCAGGTCTTCCTGCGGATCGATAAAGAAGTTGGTGCTGGCCATGCCGCCCCAACCGTATTCGCCCAGCGATCCGTTCGTGTGCGATTTGGCCACATCGGTTTTCACCGAGAAGCCCAGGCCAAAGCCGGAGCCCTCGTAGGGCGTCTCGCTGAAGGCGCCGACCGACACGCTCGGCAAGTCCTGATTGCCTGGCAAGTGATTCAGACGCATAAATTCCAGGGTCTTGCGTCCGATAATTCGCGCACCCTGATACTCGCCACCGTTAGCCAGCGCCTGGGCGAATCGATAATAGTCATCCATGCTGCAGACCAGGCCACCGCCGCCCGACAGATAACCGTGCGGGCGGGTGAAGGCGGAATGCGCGGGGTCGTCCTGCAAACTGAACTGGTCGCCGGGCTGGTGCTGATAGCAGGCAGCCAGACGCTCGATCTTGTCGGCAGGCACGGTAAAAGCGGTATCGGTCATGCCCAGTGGCGTGAATACATGCTCGGCCAGATACGCATCCAGGCTCATGCCGGATAATGCCTGGACCAGATAACCGACCACGTCAGTGGACACCGAGTAGTTCCAGGCCGTGCCCGGAGAGAACTCCAGCGGCAGGCGAGACAGTTCATCCACCAGCCGCTCCAGTGTATGCCCGGTGCCGCCGTCAAGCTTCAGCGCCCGGTAGGCGGCATCCACATTGGTGCGGTTCATAAAGCCGTAGGTCAGGCCGGACTGATGGGTCAGCAGGTCACGGATGCTCATCGGCCGCTGCGCTGCAGTGGTTACAAACTGTGGGTGAATACCGGACTTGTAGACGCGCAGCTTGGCCCACGAGGGAATGTATTTATGCACGGGGTCGTCGAGCAGGAAGCGACCCTGCTCATACAGTTGCATCAGGGCGATGGAGGTGATCGGCTTGGTCATCGAGTAAATGCGGAACAGGGTATCGCGCTGTATCGGTTTGTTGCGCTCCACATCCATCAGGCCCTGGGCATGCAGATAGGTAATCTCGCCGCGCCGGGCAACCAGGGTCATCGCGCCGGGCAGTTTGCCGGGCTGCAAGTAAGCGCGGTCCAGGTGTTCGGCGATGCGCGAGAGCCGTTGCGTGTCCATTCCGGCAATCACGGTAGAGCAGGGCGTATGGCTATTCATGAGCGATCCGTTGGCTGTGCTGACAAACGTCGATGGTACCGGTTAAAGCGCTGTTTGGGGGGCGCTAATGACGCTGAAAATGCTGCTGTATTCAGCCTACGTCGGCGACCACACTATGCACCAGATAAAGCTTGCGCAAGCTCGGCGTGGTCAGCACGAAAGGATAGATGTCGGGCTGGCCCATGCTGCGGGCCAACACGTTCAGTACGCTGCTCAGCTGTACCCAGCGATTGATAAAAGCCAGGAACGCATCCTGATCGTCATTGCCCCGCGGGCAACCTAGCAACTGGCTACGCTCGAATTCATCGATATGCAGCTTGAGCGTATCCAGACGAATACCGAAGTCCAGTGCCACGTTGAGTGTATCGGTCATATGCAGGTAGTGCGCCCAGGTCTCCGCCCAGTCTTCCCAGGGATGCGATGCGGCGTAGCTGCTGATAAAGGTGTGGTACCAGTCCACCGGCGGGCCCTGGTAGTAATGCTTCTCCAGCGCTTGCTGGTAGTCCAGACGCTCGTCGCCAAACAACTGACGAAATACCGGCAGCCAGGGCGTATTCCTGACCAGACGATCCCAGTAGTAATGGCCGGACTCGTGGCGAAAATGTCCGAGCATGGTGCGGTAGGGCTCGTGCATGTTCTGCTTGACCGTTTCTCGGTGCGCGGGGTCGGCCTCTTCGATATTAAGGGTGATCACGCCGTTCATATGCCCGGTGAGCACGGCCGGCCCGTCGGGCTGTTGGCGCAGCAGCTTGAAACCCAGGCCTTGTTCGGCATCCAGTTGTTTCGATACGGTGGGCAAGCCGAGCATGATTAATTGGGCAATCAGCCGGCGTTTGGCTTGCTCGGTGGTGAGCCAGTAATCGGCGTTGCGCGCAATACTCAGATCGGGGATGGTCAGGTTCAGGGAGCAGGCTACACAAAAAGGCGCGGTCTCCTCTTTGCTGACCATCCAGTTGCATTGGGCAGCGCTGTTGCGATGCTGACAGAGCCGGTAGGACTGACCCACCAACGGCCCTTCAGAACGGATAACCCATTGATTGCTGTTGGGCTCCTGCTCGATGCTGCAGAGCATGCCTTGTTCTGGATGATAGGCCAGCGCTGAGCCGCAGCGCAGGCAAAACTGGTTGTCGAAAAAAACCGCTTGTCCGCACCGGCAGCGCTGTACATGGCCGTTGGGATGATAATCGAACAACTGACTACCCCCACTACGCTGCACCAGTTGATCAAAATAGCTCATGGCTGACTATCCATGCAGGGGTGCTCCGACCTGAGTGCCGGAGCGGGCAGGTCATTGCTCCTGTGATTGGGTTGCCTCTTCCGGTTCGGCAAAATAGGTTTTGCGAATGGCGTCGTGCAATTCAGTGAAGTCGATCTGGATCTCATCCACGAAGGCATGCAGCAGATCCGGTTCGGCTGCCATACGTATGATCTCTGCTTCGGCAATATGTTTCCTGCAGGTTTCAACTTCTTCCAGCGCCAGTTCGTGCATGGGCAGATTTTTCAGCGCGATAGCCAGCCTTTCCAAGGCGCAGGCCACTGCGCGGGGGAACATCCGGTCCTGCAACAGAAATTGCAGCACATCCGGGCCACGAATGCGCAGGCGCACATGCTGGCGGTACATCTGAAAGCCGCTGAGCGATTTGAGCACACTCATCCATTGCAGGTTCTCGAACGGGGTCAGGTCCTCGGGGCTGCGCGGCAATAGATTAGCCGAACGCACGTCGATGATCCGCGTGGTCATGTCGGCACGTTCCAGCTGCCGACCCAGGATCAGGAAGGTCCGTGCCGTGGTATAGCTGAGCATGCCTTCGACCAGGCCGTTGACCGTCTGACAACTGCGAATCACGCGATTGAGGAAAGCATCACGCCGCCTGGGCGTGATTCCGACTTCAACCTGTTCCTGAACACTGATATATAACTGGTTGATTTCCTCCCATATTTCCCTTGGAATCACCTCGCGAGTAGTGCGCAAGTTTTCCCGTGCCCCAGCCAGAGAGCTGATGATGGACCCGGAATAACGCTTATCACCGCACATGAACGAGAGCACGCTGGCCTCGTCGCGGGTGTCATACAGCTCATCAAACAGCTCATCATTGCCGCTGATGGCGATGATTTCAGACCAGCCGAGCTTGGTGGAGCTGGGCAGGTCGAGCAACAAGTGACTGTTGACGCTCAACAGGCGGGCAGTATCCTCGGCCCGTTCGATATAACGCGCTAACCAGTAGATGTTTTCTGCAACTCTTGAAAGCATGATCAGTTCCTCGCCATGTCGACGATCCAGGTGTCTTTACTGCCGCCACCCTGCGAGGAGTTGACGACCAGGGAACCTTTGGTCAAAGCCACTCGGGTCAATCCGCCAGTAGTCACCCACGGCGTTTCGCCGGAGAGAATAAAGGGTCGCAGGTCGACATGGCGTGGTTCCACACCATTTTCGCAGAGGGTCGGAGAAGTGGACAAGGCGAGGGTCGGCTGGGCCATGTAATTGCGTGGATCCGCCTTGATCAGCTCGGCAAACTTGTCACGTTCCTGCTGGGTCGAGTGCGGTCCGATCAGCATGCCGTAGCCGCCGGATTCGTTAGCTGGTTTGACCACCAGCTTGTCGAGGTTGTCGAGTACGTACTTGCGATCGTCGTCGAACATACACAGGTAGCTCGGCACGTTCGGCAGCAGCGGTTCCTGATCAAGGTAATACTTGATAATCGCCGGCACAAAGGCGTACACCACCTTGTCGTCGGCCACGCCGGCACCGGGCGCATTGGCCAGCGCGACATTGCCCTTGCGCCAGGCGCGCATCAGCCCGGTAACGCCCAGCGCCGAATCCGGATTGAATACCTCGGGGTCGATAAACAGATCGTCAACGCGGCGGTAGATCACATCTACCCGGCTCAGGCCATCAATACGGCGCATGTACACGCAGTCATCTTCACCGACCACCAGATCAGACCCTTCGACCACCTCCACACCCATTTGCTGGGCCAGGTAGGCATGCTCGTAATAGGCCGAGTTGTAGATGCCCGGGGTCAGAATCACAATGCAGGGGTCATCGCCAGGACGTGGCGACATGGACGCGAGCATGTCGTACAGCTGCGAGGTGTAATCATCGACTGGCTGGATGCGACCAGTGGCAAACAGGTCGGGGAGCACCCGTTTGGTGACGTTGCGATTTTCCAGCATGTAGGACACACCGGACGGAATCCGCAGGTTGTCTTCCAGCACGTAGAGCGTGCCGTCATTATCGCGAACCAGATCAGAGCCGCAGATATGTGCCCAGATATTGTGCGGCGGATGCACGCCCACACACTGCGGGCGAAAATTCACCGATTTGGCGAGAATCTCGGCGGGAAAAACCCCGTCCTTGATGATCTTTTGATCATGGTACAGATCATCAATAAACATATTCAGCGCCTGAACCCGTTGCTTTAGACCCGCATCGGTCTTCCGCCATTCGGCCAGGGGGATGATCCGCGGCACGATATCGAATGGCCAGGCGCGGTCGATCATGTTGCCCTCGGTATAGACCGTGAAGGTGATACCCATCAGCTGGATAGCGACTTCAGCCGCCGTCTTGTGTTCGCTCAACTCGCGCGCATCCAGATTGGCGAGGTACTGGCATAACATGGCTGCCTCCGGCCGTGCCTGTCCGGAGGCAGAGATGAGTTCGTCAAAAAAACCCTTTGAGGCGTAGTCTTCCCAATTAACTTTGCTCATTAAGCCACTCTTGTATGCTGGGGTGATAGGCCGTAACGCTGCAATTGCTGTACCAGATTAATACGCTAACCGCAGCTTTGCCATTGAATTTGATGTTAGTAGATGTGTTGCAAGCTATGATTGTCACACTGCTTTTTAGCAAAAGAGTTATCCTCACAGAAGACCAACGATTTCAAAAGAGTGTTGTCCGCCGCGCTTGGCACAAGCGTTGCTTGCGCTCTTGGGCTAACCTTGCCATTGCATCGGGAAACGATTCATGACCATTCGTGTAGCGCTGAAACATTCCACCCGTTATGACTTCGACAAGACGGTAGCGGTGGCAGCACACCAGATCCGCTTGAAGCCGGCGCCGCATTGCCGCACGCCCATCGACGCTTATAGCTTGAAGATAGAGGGCGGTAAGCACTTCATCAACTGGCAGCAGGATCCCTTTGGCAACCATGTGGCGCGGGTGGTTTTTCCGGACAAAATCGACCACCTCTATGTAGATGTCGAGTTAATTGTGCCGATGACGGTAGTCAATCCGTTCGACTTTTTTGTCGAAGAGTATGCCGAACAGGTCCCCTTTGATTATCCCCACGCACTGCGCAAGGAACTCGCTCCCTATCTGGAAGCCCCGCAGCCTGGTCCGCTGCTCAGGGCCTGGCTGGCCACGATCAGCCGTGAACCCAAGGCAGTGGCCGATTTTCTGGTGTCCATCAATCAACGCCTGTCGCAGGACATCGAGTACCTGATTCGCATGGAACCGGGGGTGCAGAGCGCCGAAGAAACGCTGAGCCTGCAGCGTGGCTCCTGTCGGGATACCGCCTGGTTGCTGGTGGAGATATTCCGCCATCTGGGGTTGGCCGCGCGATTTGTTTCCGGCTATCTGATTCAGCTCACGGCAGATGTGAAGGCGCTGGACGGCCCCTCGGGGACCGAGGTGGACTTTACCGACTTGCACGCCTGGACCGAGGTGTTTATCCCCGGCGCCGGCTGGATTGGCCTGGACCCGACCTCCGGGCTGTTCGCTGGCGAGGGACATATCCCGCTGGCGGCTACCCCTGAGCCATCCAGTGCCGCGCCTATCACCGGTGCGTCGGAACCGTGCAAGGTGGAATTTGACTTCAAGATGAGTGTGACCCGCGTTCACGAAGATCCGCGGGTGACCAAACCCTACAGCGAAGATCAATGGCGGCTGATTGACGCATTGGGCGACCAGGTGGATGTTTTGAAGATACCAACGACCTGATGCTTTCAGACGATCTTTGTTCTGATCAACAAGGATATTGCTCGCTCAGGGCAGCCATCCAATCTGCAAATTTGTGGATCGGTGGTCAAACCATCGTCTTGCAGGAGACTGGCGTTTATACACTCACAATTCCAGGCGCTAGAGAAAACGCTGCGGTAACTGGCGACCTGGACATCACCGAACAACTGACCATCACAGGAACGGCGCCGTATTTGACGGTTATCAATGCCAATCAAATTGACCGTGTTTTCCATGTTCAACCAGGCGCTGACGTTAAATTGGAGAATTTGGGGATTAAGAATGGAAATCCCCCGATAACCGACCCTTATGGAATGCTTGCGTGGGAGCGTTATGGCGGCGGCATATTCAATGCAGGTAGCCTAGAATTGAACCAGGTATATATCTTCCAAAATACCACCGCAGATGTGGGTTCTAGTGACTTGGATGGCACCTATGGTGGTGGGGTTTACAGCCAGGGCGCGATAACGATCAATAATTCAGAAATCACCTTTAACACCACTGTAGATGGTTATTCGGGTGGTACTGAAGGGAACAAGGGTGGTAATGGTGCAGGTCTCTACCTGGCAGGGGCATCTTCAATAATTATGAACTCAAACATCAGCCATAACCAAACCGGTGATGGCGGAGATGGTTTGTCTTCAACCAACTCATATGGAGGAAGGGGAGGCATGGGGGCTGGGGTCTACTCCTTAAGTTCATCCTTGGTGATAGAAGATTCAGTAATTGAATTTAATACAACCGGCGACGGTGGGGATGGCTTTGGA
>JAWOGT010000091.1:0-5415 GCA_046496585.1 Halopseudomonas sp. | reverse complement strand
CGCAGGCCCAACTCCGGGAGTGTCGAGTTCCGTCTCGACACAACGACGTCAGCCGCACCATCGCTGGCCAAGATGGAACTCGGCCTTCCCAGGCTCTGTTCTCTCGGCAAGCACGATAATCACGCAGGCCGAATCCCCTGGGAGTGTCGAGTTCCATCTCGACATAACGGCGTCAGCCGCAGCAGCGCTGGCCGAGATGGAACTCGGCCTTCCCGGAACAGATCAGCTGGCGAACACGAAGGCGTCGTTTTCAACTTTGGCCTTGATGGTTACCCCCGGGGCAAAGTCTCCGGCGAGGATACGCTGGGCCAGTGGATTCTCGATCCCGCGCTGAATTGCGCGCTTGAGCGGGCGAGCGCCATAGACCGGGTCGTAGCCGACGGCGATGAGTTTCTCCAGCGCCTCATCAGTCAGCTCCAGCTTCAGCTCACGCTCGGCCAGACGCTCACCCAGACGCTGCATCTGAATCTTGGCAATACCGGCGATCTGTTCCCGACCCAGCGGCTCGAAGACCACGACCTCGTCGATCCGGTTGATAAACTCCGGGCGGAAATGCTGGCCTACCGCATCCATGACGGCCACGTGCTGTGCTTCGGGATCGCCGACCAGCGCCTGAATCTGCGTGGAACCCAGATTCGAGGTCATCACAATCACCGTGTTGCGAAAATCCACGGTGCGGCCTTGGCTGTCGGTCAGACGGCCATCCTCAAGCACTTGCAACAGCACGTTGAACACGTCCGGATGGGCCTTCTCGACTTCGTCCAGCAGAATCACCGAATAGGGCTTGCGCCGCACCGCTTCGGTCAGGTATCCGCCCTCTTCGTAACCGACATAACCCGGAGGGGCGCCAATCAAACGCGCTACCGAATGCTTTTCCATAAACTCGGACATGTCGATCCGCACCATTGCCTCTTCGGTGTCGAACAGAAACTCGGCCAGTGCCTTGCACAACTCGGTCTTGCCCACCCCGGTTGGCCCAAGGAACATGAAGGAGCCACTCGGCCGGTTCGGATCACTCAAACCCGCACGCGAGCGGCGTACCGCATTGGACACCGCCACCACCGCCTCATGCTGACCGATCACCCGCTTGTGCAGGCCCTCTTCCATCCGCAGCAGCTTGTCGCGCTCGCCTTCGAGCATCTTGGAGACCGGAATGCCGGTCCATTTTGAGACCACTTCGGCGATCTCTTCTTCGGTCACCTTGCTGCGCAGCAGCTGGTTCTCGGTCGTGCGGTGCTGGTCGGCCATCTGCTGACTGCGCTCGAGATCAGGAATAGTCTGATACTGGATGCGCGCCATGGTTTCCAGCTCACCTTTCCGCCGCGCCGCTTCCAGCTCCTGGCGAGCCTGTTCGATCTTTTCCTGAATCTGCGCAGAACCCTGCACTTCGGCCTTCTCCGCTTTCCAGATCTCTTCCAGATCGGCGTATTCGCGTTCCAGACGGACGATTTCTTCCTTGAGCTTCTCCAGGCGCTTCAGCGCCGCATCGTCTTCTTCCTTTTTCAGCGCCTCACGCTCGACCTTGAGCTGAATAAGACGCCGCTCCAGCCGGTCCAGCACTTCAGGCTTGGAGTCGATCTCCATGCGGATGCGGCTGGCCGCCTCGTCGATCAGATCGATCGCCTTGTCCGGCAACTGCCGATCGGTGATATAGCGGTGGCTGAGCTTGGCCGCAGCGATGATGGCGCTATCGGTGATGGCGACTTTATGGTGAACCTCATAGCGCTCCTTCAACCCGCGGAGGATGGCGATGGTGTCCTCTTCGGACGGCTCATCGACCAGTACCTTCTGAAAACGGCGCTCCAGCGCGGCATCCTTTTCGATGTACTTGCGGTACTCGTCCAGCGTGGTGGCACCCACACAGTGCAATTCGCCGCGTGCCAGCGCGGGCTTGAGCATATTGCCGGCATCCATCGAGCCTTCGGCCTTGCCCGCGCCGACCATGGTGTGCAGCTCGTCGATAAACAGAATGACCCGGCCTTCCTGCTTGTCGAGCTCATTCAATACCGCCTTGAGCCGTTCCTCGAACTCACCGCGGAATTTGGCTCCGGCAATCAGCGAACCCATATCCAGCGACAGCAGGCGCTTGTCGCGCAGCCCGTCCGGCACTTCGCCATTGATGATGCGCTGCGCCAGCCCCTCAACGATAGCGGTCTTGCCGACGCCGGGCTCACCGATCAATACCGGGTTGTTCTTGGTCCGCCGCTGCAGCACCTGAATGGTCCGGCGAATCTCGTCGTCGCGGCCAATCACCGGATCGAGCTTGCCCTCTTCGGCCTTTTTGGTCAGGTCAACGGTGTACTTGTCCAGCGCCTGGCGCGACTCCTCGGCATTCGGATCGTTGACCGACTCGCCACCGCGCAGATTGCTGATGGCGTTCTCCAGAGCCTTTTTCGACACGCCCTGGCCGAGCAGCAGCTTGCTCAACGCCGAACTGCCTTCCATCGCTGCCAGCAACACCAGCTCGCAGGAAATAAACTGGACATTGCGCTGCTGGGCTAGCCGGTCGGCCTGATTGAACAGCCGCGCCAGATCCTGGGACAGATTGACGTCACCGGTAGGACTGCTGATGGTTGGCAGTTGGTCCAGCGCATCAATCAATGCCGCACGTAACGCGTTGGTATCGAAGCCGACCTGACGCAGCAGCGGCTTGACCGAGCCCTGCTGCTGATCCAGCAACGCGAGCATCAGGTGCAAGGGCTCTATCTGATTGTGGTCTCGGCCGACGGCCAAGGACTGTGCATCGGACAGCGCTGTCTGGAGTTTGCTGGTAAAGCGATCAATACGCATGGTGATCTCATCCCTTATGGAGGATCGCCGGCTTCGGGCAGGCGATGGCGTTCATTGAGTATGGACTATAGATAGGGATGATTATCGGTCTTTCAAGGCAGGAAACATTGACAAGAGTCAAAATATTGTCGGACGGGCCGCTGGCTGGAATGGCACTGCTGGCCGAGATGGAGCTCGGCCTTCCCGGTGCGGAGCGAAGCGCCAAAGCCATTGCGCGGGCAAACGGGGCGGTATTAGCAGCCTGGGAGTGTCGAGCTCCATCTCGACACCACAACGTCAGCCGCAGCACTGCTGGCCGAGATGGAGCTCGGTCTTCCCAGAGGCATTGTCAGTGCGGGCTGAGCCAGATTAACGACGCCATGCGGCCCGTCTGACCGTCGCGGCGATAGGAGTAATAGCGCAGTGGATCGCTGACCGTGCATTGATCGCCACCACAGACCGCCTGTACACCCGCAGCATGCAGACGCTGGCGGGCTAGTTGATAGATATCGGCAAGATAATGCCCGACCCGTTCAGCGGGCACAAAGGCCGACGCGGCCTGGGGGTTTGTCCGGATAAAAGCCTCACGCACCTCAGTACCGACTTCAAAGGCCTGCGGACCAATGGCCGGCCCGAACCAGGCCAGCACCTCGTGCGGATCAACGGCCAGGGCCTGCAGCGTGCTCTCCAGCACCCCATCCAGCAACCCGCGCCATCCGGCATGCGCCGCGGCCACCCGCGTGCCCGCACGATCACAAAACAGCACCGGCAGGCAGTCCGCGGTCATCACGGTACAGGCCACGCCAGGCTGCTCCGTCCAGGCGGCGTCTGCCTCAGCTGTCAGCCCAGGATCAGCGCGCACCACCTCGGTGCTGTGCGTTTGCGTCAGCCAAGCTGGCCGGCAACCCAGCTCACGTTCCAGTTCGGCTCGATGGGCCGCCACCTGGAGAGGATCGTCGCCGACATGATCACCCAGATTAAACCCCCTCCACGGCCCCTGACTGCTGCCCCCCTGCCGGGTCGTCACGCAGGTGCGCACCCAGGGCGGCGCAGGCCAGTCAGCGCTCAACCACTGCGCTTTCACTCTGCCAGCTCACCGTCTTCACGCAGCATGGCGAGCAAATGCTGCATATCCTCAGGCAGCGCAACTTCCCAGGACATATGCCGACCATCCACCGGGTGCTCCAGCTCCAGACGGCGTGCATGCAGGGCCTGCCGCGGGAATTCGCGCAGCAGTGACACCAGCTCCTTGGTCGCGCCTGCGGGAATACGCATGCGGCCACCATAGGTCTGATCACCGACCAGCGGAAAATAGATATGGCTCATGTGCACGCGGATCTGGTGAGTGCGGCCGGTCTCCAGCTTGACCTTGACGTGGGTGTGCGCGCGGAACCGGCTGATGACCCGGTAATGGCTGACCGCCTGCTTGCCGCCGACCATCACCGCCATTTTCTGCCGGTTGGTGCCATGCCTGGCAATCGGCTGGTCGACTTTGCCGCCAGCGGTCATCACACCCACCACCACACATTCGTATTCGCGCGTGACTGTGCGCTCCTGCAGCTGATTGACCAGCTCGGTCTGCGCCTCCAGCGTTTTGGCCACCACCATCAAACCGGTGGTGTCCTTGTCCAGCCGGTGGACGATACCGGCGCGTGGCACCTTGGCCAGCTCGGGAGCATGGTGCAGCAAGGCATTCAACAGGGTGCCGTCGGCATGCCCGGCAGCCGGATGCACCACCAGACCGGCGGGCTTGTTGATGACCAACAGCGCCTCATCCTCGTAGATGACATCCAGGGCAATGGCCTCGGGCAGCCAGTCCCCCTGAATTTCCCGCTCGGCGTCCAGCTCGAGCTTTTCACCGCCGTAAACGGTGTCTCGCGGGCGTACGGTGCGGCCGTCCAGCGTCAGGCTGCCATCCTTGATCCAGCCCTGCAGGCGGGAGCGCGAGTGCTCGGAGAACAATTGGGCCGCCACCTGGTCCAGGCGTTGACCGCCACTCTCAGGGGTGACCAGTGCAGACAAGCGGATACGATCAGACATTCAGGACTCACTGGCAGGCGCCGAGGGGCGCAATGGCAAAGCGTAATCCTTTTTGGAATCGGCTCGGCGCTGTGGTTAAATACCGCTTCTTTATAGGCAGCCACCGGTTCGACCGGTCGCCTGTAAACAGGACCCAACTATAACAGGACGGCTGTTCCGGCAACAGCGTGTGGTCGTCCATCCGGATGTTAACTATGTCGATGAAACACCTGTTGCTGGTTGCTGTGCTGGCCCTGATCGCCGCCTGCTCCTCGAATCCGAAGGTAATTGACGAGTCGCTCAGCGAGTCGGAGCTGTACCTGATGGCCCAGCAAGATCTGGATGCCAACAATTACGGCCCGGCAATTGAGAGTCTGCGCGCACTGGAGTCGCGCTATCCGTTTGGGCGCTTTGCCCAGCAAGCGCAGCTGGAGCTGATTTACGCCTACTATCAGAACGTCGAGCCCGAAGCCGCCAAGTCCTCGGCCGATCGCTTTATACGTCTGCATCCGCAGCATCCCAATGTCGATTATGCCTACTACATGCGCGGCATGACTTCCTTTACCCGGGATGCCGGCATCTTCGAGCGCTTTCTGCCGCTGGATATGACCCGCCGTGATCCCGGCG
>JAWOGT010000076.1:0-2926 GCA_046496585.1 Halopseudomonas sp. | reverse complement strand
CTCCCCATTAACAGGCCAATAGCACCCGCGCCAAGCGCGCCGCCACCGGCTCCCGCCAGCAAGCCACCCAGCGGTGAGCCATCCGTTTTACCGGCCGATTGCCGCTGAGCGCTTGCGCCCTGGGTGGAAGAACCACCTTGAAGCAGGTCGGATCCGGATTTGAGCAACTGGTCAAGCAAGCCACGTGTAATCATATGCGCCTCTAGAGAAGTAAAACTCCAAATAGGATGCTAGTTTTAAACTAATAGTTCGATAAATCGCGGCGTTCTTAACTTAATCTTACAATGGCATTTTCTTACCCACCCGCCTACCCACCTGGATTGACCGGGAGCAGACATGACCACCAGCAGACCCTTGACGCTATTGATATTGGGCGGTACCGGATTAGTCGGCGGCCAATTGGTCGACGCGGCCCTGAATCACCCGCTGGTCGACACCGTTGTAGCGCCGACGCGACGCCCATTGCGGGCGCGGGCCGGGCTATTGAATCCGCTGGTGGATTATGCGCATCTGCCCGAGCAAGCGCTCTGGTGGCGCACCGACGCGGCCCTGTGTGCGCTGGGTACGACCTTGAAGCAAGCCGGCAGCCAGGCGGCGTTCCGCGAGGTCGACTATCATTATGTGCTGGACGCCGCGCGGCTAGCGCGGCAGGCCGGCACACCGACCTTCGTACTGAACTCTTCCCTGGGCGCGGACGCCAATGCGCGCTCGTTCTACCTGCGCACCAAGGGCGAAACCGAGCGTGATCTGGCGCGGCTGGGCTTTCAGTCATTGAGCTACGTCCGGCCCTCGCTGCTGGACGGCGGGGCACGCCCTGACGCCCGCCCCGCCGAAGCCGCCGGACTCTGGCTGGCACGGCGCTTGAAGGGCGTCATTCCGTCGCGCTATCGCGCGGTCTCGACCCAGGCCGTGGCTGAACGCATGCTAGCCCAGGCGCTGGCCGCGAAACCTGGCGTAGTGGTTGTCGAGTCCAATGAGATTATCCGCTGATGCATCGGCAGCGCTGCTTTCTTGCAGCGGCCGTTTGCCTTAAGGTTGCTGCTGGACGTCGGCGGAACACGACCGGCTACACTGCCCCTGGCGCTGACCTGTTTGCACACGCCTTGCTCGGATGCTCTCCATGATTGATTACAGCAACAAACGCTTTCTGATCGTCGATGATTTTTCCGAATTTCGCACAGCGGTGACTGGCATGCTGCGCCTGATGGCGGTGAAACAGGTGGACTCCGCGCCGCGCGGCGAGGATGCGATCGCGCTGTGCCGGCAGACTAAATACGACGTGATTTTGCATGATTACAATCTGGGTGCCGGCAAGAACGGCCAGCAGGTGCTTGAAGAGTTGCATCATTTAAAACTGATCAGCCCACACTGCATCTTTGTCATGTGCACCGCCGAAAGCAGCCAGGCGATGGTCATGAGTGCTTTGGAATGTGAACCTGATGCCTACCTGACCAAACCCTTCAACCGCGCCAGTCTGCAGCAGCGTCTGGATAAACTGGTGGAGCGCAAGACCGCGCTCAAGCCGATACTCGACGCCCTGGCCAAACAAGATCAGCCCGACGTTCTGGCCGCCTGCGAAAAAGTCACCCTGGAGCACAAGCGCTTCGCACCACAATGCCTGCGTTATCAGGCCAACGCCCTGCAGGCGCTAGGCCGGCGTGCCGAGCTGGAAAAGCTGCTGCAGGCGCAGCTGAGTGACCGACCCATGCCCTGGGCGCTGATTACCCTGGGCCAGCTGTGGCTGCAACAAGGCAAGCTGGACCAGGCGCTGGAGCTATATCGTTCGGCCGTCAGCCAGTTCCCGATGCTGCCGGCGCTGTTCGACGGTCTGGCCGCCGTACTGGCAGCCATGGGCGAGCCGCAACAGGCGCAGGACGCTATCGAGCAGGGCATCAAGATCTCGCCGAACAGCCTGCAGCGCCAACAATCGCTGGGCAAGCTGGCCAAGGCCAACGGCGACTTTGACAATGCGGTGCGGGCCTACCGGCAGGCCGTCGATCTGGGACAGAACTCGCAATTTCGTAATCCGGAGAGCCATCTGGGCCTGGCTGCCAGCCTGAATGACCAGGCCGGCGACCAGCCGCCCAATGCCCGAGCCGTGCTGGAAATCCGCAAGACCCTCGGCGAGCTGGGCAAGGTCTGGAAAGGCGATGCCAACCTGCAGGTACGTGCGCAGCTGCTGCAAGCCCATACGCTGATCAAGACCGGTGACCCGGCCGGTGCAGAGCAACTGATCCAGCAGGCGGCAGCCCAACTCGGCGAACTCGACACCTTCTTTTCCGCCGAGGTCGCACTGCAGGTCGCCGGGCAGCTCAAGGCCCTGGGCCAGGACGACCAGGCCAACAGCCTGCTGCATACCTGCGCGGAAATGTACGGTGATGACGCCAGCGTGATGCAGTCGATCGCCCTGCAGACCGATGATCCGGCGATTCTGCAGGGAGGCAAAGCCGCACAGGAGCTGAACCGGCAGGGCATCCGTCTCTATCAACAACAACAGTTTGCCGATGCGCTGGGGCTGTTCCGCCAGGCTCAGGCATTGCAACCACGCAATATCAGTTTCGCGCTGAACACCGCCCAATCGCTCGTGCGCCTGCTGCTCGCGCAACCCGACACGCAGCTCAAAACGCAATGTCTGGAGTGCCTGGAACAGGTGCGCAGCATGCCTGACAGCGATGCCCGGCAAGAGCGTTATCAGAAACTTTGCAAAACGGTAGCCGGTCTGTGAGCGACGACCAGCAGAACCTACCCGATGGGCTGGATTTTTCCACGGTGATCGCCTCTACCGTGCACGACATGAAAAACTCGCTGGGCATGCTGATGCAGGCATACCAGCAATGGTCCGCCGACCTGCCCGCCGACCTCGCCAACCACCGCGAACGCGGGGTAATCGAATACGAATCCCTGCGCCTGAACGGCATGCTGGTGC
>JAWOGT010000073.1:0-7413 GCA_046496585.1 Halopseudomonas sp. | reverse complement strand
ACCGCACCTTTGAGCGAATCGGGAAACGCCTTGTCGGCGGCTTCCTGCAGACGAGCGTCGATGGCAAGGTAGATATCGTGGCCGGGTACCGGGTCGCTGCGAGGCATGCTCGTATGGCTGACGGTGATACCTCCTTGCAGCCAACGGTGGTTACCCTGGACGACCGCCGCGCCATTGCGTTGTTGCGCTATGCCGGGCGGGAAGGGCATGTGCTGGCCACGCTCACCGCCGACGCTGGGCAAACCTGGAGCGAGGAGCGTGAGATAGAACCGTCGAATCCGAACTCATCGCTGGCCGCCATACGTTCGCATCGAGACACCCTGCTGGTGGCGCAGAATAACCTGGCTGACGGGCGCTTCAGGCTGACCCTCGACGAGTCAAGCTTCAGCCTCAGTACCTGGTCATTGGTCAAAACCCTGGACGAGTCGACTGATGCCGAGGGGGACTCGATACCGGTTGAACAGTATGTACCGCAAATGCGCGAACAATTTATTCAGGCCAGTGGCCCCAGGCGCCACGCATTGCTGGATGAATATATGCAGATGCTGGAAGGCCGGGTATGCAAACGCGGCTTGTGCGATTTTGAATATGAGTATCCTTACATAGTGCGCTCTGATGATGGTCGCTTCCATATGGTCTATTCCTGGAATAACAGCTTTATCAAACACGTGACCTTTAACCGGGCCTGGGTGGAGGCACAGAAATGATTATTGCTAGCTGGCAAGCGGTGCTGACCTTTGCATTGATTGTTTTTTTACTACTGCCGCTGGGTCGCCTGTCGGTTGGCTACCGGCTGGCGACGCTGCTGGCGCTGCTGTTGATCGCTCTGATTCCGCTGTCAAGCGGATTGACGCTGGCCGGCCTGTTGCGCGGGGTTACCGATGACCTGGCTGCCACTACGTTGATCTGGATGGCCAGTGCCGCTCTATGCAAACTGGGCTATATGCCGCCCATGCCGGCAACTCAAAAGTGGCCGCTGTGGCTGTGTTTCTCCATCCTGGGGCTGGTGCTCTATCCTGCAGCGCTAGGTATTGGCATGCTTGATACCTATAGCTGGGGCTACAATGCGCGCTATCTGATTATTGTTATCGGGCTACTGACGCTGTTGCTGGTATGGCTGCGTAGCACGCTAGGTGTAGCGATGCTGGTACTGGCTACAGCTGCCTTCCTGCTGGGGTTGAAAGCCTCCGAAAACTACTGGGATTATCTGCTGGACCCGTTCATCGTGCTCTATTGCCTCGGCGCCATGCTCATCGCGCTGGCTAAAGCGGGTTGGCGATCCGTCAGCCCCGTCAGAGGGGACTGACGGCCGACCCGTTATGTACATTAGGGGCATTTTATCAATAGCCCGGAGCTAGGTGCTGTGCTAAAATTTGGCCCCTTGATTAGACCCTCAGCGGACTACCGATGATCTGCGTTACCGGCTACACGCCACCATAGGTTTTACCTCCTACCTGCAGTAGCAGATTCATCTGCGACGCGCATCGTTAGCGCATTCCTGATCGACGCATAACTACAACAGCAAGCTTTTACTGACGTCCAGAGTTGTCTCTCGAGTAGTCAAGAACTTGTTATGGCTCGGCCAGATTCCCTTTGGATTACCGAGAACGGAAGCTTGAAAACAAAATGACACCATCCTTAGCTAGCGCTTTTCTGCAGAATTTCATGGGCCAGGCGCCCCTCTGGTACAAGCAGACAATCGTTGCCTTTTTGCTGCTTAACCCGCTGTGTCTTTGGCTTGCCGGCCCTTATCTGACCGGCTGGCTGTTGGTGGTGGAGTTTATTTTTACCCTGGCCATGGCGCTCAAATGCTACCCCTTGCTGCCGGGTGGGCTATTGGCCATTCAGGCGCTGCTGATCGGCATGACCACGCCAGAAGCGCTGTATGCAGAAATGCTGGTTAACTTCCCGGTGATATTACTGCTGATGTTCATGGTCGCCGGCATCTACTTTATGAAGAGCCTGCTGCTGCTGGTGTTTACCAAAATCCTCCTCGGCGTCCGTTCGAAATCCGCTCTGGCCCTGCTGTTCTGCCTGACGGCTGCGGTGCTGTCGGCGTTTCTCGATGCCTTGACGGTAACGGCGGTCATTATCAGTGTTGCCGTCGGTTTCTATTCGGTGTATCACAAGGTTGCCTCGGCTCCGCCAAAGAGCCTTGCTGAAGCCAAATCCATAGTGAATGCCGATGATGAGCCTCTGGAGCTGCATCGTAACGACCTGGAAGTGTTTCGCGCGTTTTTACGCAGCTTGCTCATGCATGGCGCCATCGGTACGGCGTTAGGCGGCGTTGCCACCCTGGTCGGTGAGCCGCAGAACCTGCTGATCGCGCGCATGGCGGGCTGGGACTTTGTCGAGTTCTTTGTGCGCATGGCGCCCGTCAGCATGCCGGTTCTGGCTGCAGGCCTGATCACCTGCGTGTTGCTGGAAAAAACCGCGCTGTTCGGTTATGGCGCCAAGCTGCCGCGTAACGTCCGGCGTGTCCTTGAAGATTTTGCCCAGGAGGAGCGGGAGAAACGCACCGTTAGCCAGCGCGCCCAGTTGATAGTGCAGGCACTGGTGGCGGTGCTGCTGGTATTGGGGCTGGCCTTTCATGTGGCGGAAGTGGGGCTGATCGGCCTGCTGGCGATTATTCTCATGGCCACCTTCAACGGTGTGACTGACGAACATCAGATCGGCAAGGCCTTCCAGGAGGCGTTGCCGTTTACCTCTTTGCTGGTGGTGTTTTTCGCCATTGTTGCAGTCATCCACCAGCAGCACCTGTTCACCCCGATTATCGCCTGGGTACTGCTGCAGCCGGAGTCGGCACAGCCGGGGATGTTCTTCGTCGCCAATGGCCTGCTGTCGATGATCAGCGATAACGTCTTTGTCGCGACGGTGTATATCAGCGAAATAAAGCAGGCGCTGGACGCCGGCACCATCAGCCGCGAACATTTTGAGCTGCTAGCGGTATCCATCAATACCGGTACCAACCTGCCCAGCGTTGCAACACCCAATGGCCAGGCTGCGTTTTTATTCTTGTTAACCTCTGCCATCGCCCCGCTGGTGCGTCTTTCCTATGGACGCATGGTGGTCATGGCCTTCCCGTATACGCTGGTCATGGGCGCTGTCGGGTTGTTTGCCGTAGTGAATTGGGTCTGAGCCCTCACTTGTATTGTCACTTGAACTGGATGGACTTTGTATGACCCTGATCCAAAAGATACAGCAGGAATGGTTTTCCAACCTACGCGGCGACATTCTTGCCGGCTTGGTGGTGGCCCTGGCGTTGATCCCCGAGGCGATCGCCTTCTCGATTATTGCCGGCGTCGACCCCAAGGTTGGTCTCTATGCCTCCTTCTGCATCGCCGTGGTGATTGCCTTTACCGGCGGCCGCCCCGGCATGATCTCCGCCGCTACCGGTGCCATGGCGCTGTTGATGGTCACGCTGGTGCGCGACCACGGCCTGGAATACCTGCTGGCCGCAACCATTCTTTGTGGTCTGCTGCAAATAGGCGCGGGCTATCTCAGGCTTGGTTCACTGATGCGCTTCGTATCGCGTTCGGTGGTCACCGGTTTTGTCAACGCACTGGCCATTCTGATTTTTCTGGCGCAGTTGCCCGAACTGACCAATGTCACCTGGCATGTGTATGCCATGACCGCCGGCGGCCTGGCAATCATCTACCTGTTTCCTTACCTGCCGAAGATTGGCAAGCTGATTCCATCGCCTCTGGTGTGTATCGTGGTACTGACCGTGCTGGCCGTGTATATGGGCATCGATATCCGTAACGTCGGCGACATGGGCGAACTGCCTGACACCCTGCCGATCTTCCTCTGGCCTGAAGTGCCGCTGAACTTTGAAACCCTGATGATCATCCTCCCGTATTCGGCCGCCTTGGCGATTGTCGGCCTGCTGGAGTCGATGATGACTGCGACCATTGTTGACGATCTGACCGACACACCCAGCGACAAGAACCGCGAGTGCAAGGGCCAGGGGATTGCCAATATAGGTGCCGGTCTGCTCGGTGGTATGGCCGGCTGTGCGATGATCGGCCAGTCGATCATCAATATCAAATCCGGCGGTCGTACCCGGCTTTCCTGCTTTGCTGCCGGCATGTTCCTGCTGTTGATGGTGGTGTTCCTTGGCGATTACCTGTCGCTGATACCCATGGCGGCGCTGGTAGCCGTGATGATCATGGTGTCTATCGGTACTTTCAGCTGGGATTCGCTACGTAATCTCAAGCAACACCCGCTGTCGACCAACATCGTCATGGTCGCCACCGTGGTGGTGGTGGTCGCCACTCACAACCTGGCTTACGGTGTATTTGTCGGTGTGCTGCTGGCGGCGATGTTTTTTGCCAACAAGATGGGCCATTACATGCACATCAGCAGTGATCTGGATGAGTCCGGCAATCAGCGTACTTACCGGGTCGTGGGTCAGGTGTTTTTCAGCTCTTCCGACAAGTTCGTCGACGCCTTTGATTTCAAGGAAGCCCTTGATAAGGTGGTGATCGACCTGTGCAGCGCGCATTTCTGGGACATTACTGCGGTCGCGGCGCTGGACAAGGTCGTGATCAAGTTCCGCCGCGAAGGCACAGAGGTGGAGATCATCGGCATGAACGAGGCCAGTGCGACCATCGTTGACCGCTTCGGCGTGCACGACAAACCGGATGCCGTAGACAAGCTGATGGGCCACTGATCATGAACAAGGAGACGAATGTGACCACCCATACCGTACTGGCTTGTGTCGATGGCTCCAAGTCATCCCATGCCGTGTGTGATTATGCCGCCTGGGCGAGTCTGCGCCTGGACGCGCCCCTGACCTTTTTGCATGTGCTCGATCGTTCCCAGTATCCGACGCAACGTGACCTGTCAGGCACTATTGGTCTGGGTAGCCGCGAACATCTATTGAACGAGTTGGCCGAACTGGATGAGAAGCGCGGCAAGTTAATGCGCGAACAGGGGCGCCTGATGCTCGAAGCGGCGGTGGCCAGGGTCAAGGCCGATGGGATTGCAGAGCCGGCCGTGCGCCAGCGTCACGGCGATCTGGTGGAAACGCTCGCGGACATTGAACCGGATATCCGCCTGCTGGTCATCGGCAGAGAAGGCGAAGACGGTGATAGCGTCGGCGGGCATGTCGGCACCCACCTTGAAAGTGTTATCCGCACCATGCATCGGCCGACCCTGGTCACCGCCGGCGACTTTCGCCAG
The DNA here is from genome assembly GCA_046496585.1 of Halopseudomonas sp. GTDB lineage: Bacteria > Pseudomonadota > Gammaproteobacteria > Pseudomonadales > Pseudomonadaceae > Halopseudomonas. Next base: position 2,229 of record JAWOGT010000073.1, on the reverse strand, counting down.
CCCAGTACGGTCATGGTGGCCTTCGATAACGGCCCGAGCACGCGCAAGGGCATTGATATGCTCGCGGCCAGCCCGCTGTTCAACGGGCTGCAGATTCATCTGCTGATGGTCGGTGCCGATACCAAGGATGCTTGGGCGTCGATCAATGCCGCCAAGCAGACGCTGGAAAACACCGGCCATCAGGTGCAGGCCAGTATCCGTGCCGGGGACGTCGAAGACGTACTGCTCAATTATGAAGAAGAACATGATATTGACATGATTGTGATGGGCGCCTATGGCCATTCGCGCATCCGCCAATTCTTTGTTGGCAGTACCACAACCAAGATCCTGACCCGGACCCAGCGTCCGCTGTTGTTGCTGCGCTGAAGCCGCTGATGCAACCAGCGCTGATAGAGGAACTGCGGGCGTTGCTGACTCAACAGATTGCCGAGCTTGAGCGTCAGGCCGGTGGCCAGCAGGCGCGCAGCGAGGCTGTGGAGCTGGAGCAGGCTACAGTGGGCAGGCTGTCGCGCATGGATGCGCTGCAGCAGCAGGCCATGCAGGACGCGACACAGGCGCGGGTCGCTCATCAGCTGCAACGCTCCCGGCAGGCGCTCAAGCATCTGGATCATGACGATTTTGGCCTATGTAGCGAATGTGATGAACCAATTGCAAGTGGTCGGCTCAAAGTAGACCCGGCGGCAACACTGTGTATTGGTTGTGCTTCGGCGCTGCAGCCTCCCGCTGGTTAGGTTTTCAAGCCAATACATCAGCCTGTTTGCCTGCACCACGCCTGTTTGCCTTCGCCATTACAGTGCCTCCCCTGCTGCCGGCGGGCCGCGCCGCCCTTGTCCAAGGATCTTCTTTGCACCGCAAGCTGGGCAAGAGGGCACGTCGACATGGCACTGACACAATTACCTGCTAGCCTGTAAGGTATCTTTCAACGCGCGGGTTAACGTGCTGGACGGTTGCCCATGCTGGTGACCGGCATGCGTCGCGGAATAATTGAGAAGACAATCTATGCATCCTGACAAACCTGCGGGCACTGGCGGCTATAGCAAGCACAGCTGGAAACACTACCGCAGGCTCGCGACGCTGTTGCTGGCGGTCGCTGTTCCGGTTGCACTCGCGGCGTTTATGCTGCTGCCGCCGGCGATGCCGGACCTGGCTGAAAGTCCGGCTGAGCAACGGCAGTTTCTGCGGGAAAGCTGGGCCAGTGGCGATTCCATCGTTGTGGTCAGGCATCTTGAGCGCTGCGACAGGGCCGATGTGCCCTGTCTGGTTGACCAGGATGGCCTGACGGCACGCTCGGTGTTGGTAGCTGAAGACCTGTCGGATGACTTTTTCCAGTTAGGTCTGTACCAGGCCGATATCTACAACAGCCCACTGGCGCGCACCGACCAGACCGCTGACCTGTTGTTCCGCTCCCGCAGCAGCGATCAACAATGGCTGTATGATTGCCGCAAGGAAGATACCCTGCTGCGCGATGCACTGGCGTACAAGAAGCCCGGCCGAAACTTGGTGCTGGTTACCCACAGCAGTTGTATTGCGCGTTTTGAGGATGCGCTGGGGTTTTCCAGTGACACGCCGGAGTACGGGGCTAGCATCTTTCTTTCCGCTGAGCCACGGCAGAAGGGTGTAAAGCTGTTGGGCTTTGTCGACGTGGATGATTGGAATCACGTATTCGACTTCGAGTGATGGCGCATCGCTTCGCTGCGGGGTAAGCAATCAATGCCGGGACGCTGGCGGCACTGCCGGCCATTAACCCGCTAGTGGCGCCAGCGTTGACAGCTTCAGGCCGGCCGCCGCCACCACCAGCGCCGCCAGGCCATCCCACGCCGGGCCTGGATGCTGGCCTTTTATCTGCTCGTCAACTATCTGCGCTTGGCGTAACCATTGTTCCCAGCTAGTTACAGGGTGGCGTTGCAAGGCCTGCGTGAGTACCGGCTTGCGCTTGTCCCATACCGGCGGTCGCTGGCTGGCGAAGACGCGGTCCAGCGGGATATTGCGGCGGATGTCCTGGGCCATATTGGCCAGAGCCCGGATTTCCCGGGCCAGGGCCCAGAGCACCACAGGCGCCTCGACCCCTTCGCCTTTCAGTCCGTTGAGCATGCGCAGCGCCTGTTCGGGCTGGCCCTTGAGCATGGCGTCGACCAGATTGAATACGTCGAAGCGGGCGCTATCGGCCACCACCTGCTGTACGGTCTGCAGGTCCAGTTGGCCGTTCTGGCAATACAGCTTGAGCTTTTC
>JAWOGT010000348.1:0-8322 GCA_046496585.1 Halopseudomonas sp. | reverse complement strand
CATGGTCCCAGCCGGGCTATGCAGTGTACGAACAAAAGACGTGCCTCGCACCGGGCCCTGGATGGCCATTGGCGTCAGAGCGGTGATGCGCCGATTAAGGTTGTCGGGCTGAACCTGCCACTCGTTGTTGGTGCCCTTAACGATGCGAAAAATGCTGATACCGTGGGCATTCATTTCCTTCAATACTTCGTCTGTGTCGCGCCGACGCTTGATAACTTGACCGCCGGCGTCCAGATCGTCGTAAATGCGCACGCCACCAGAACCAAGCTCCTGACCGATAGAGTTTTCGTGCATATAACGGGGCTCGACATACTCGTGGTTGAGCACCAGCAAACCATCGGTTGAACTGCCTTCGTACGGATCAGTCCCTTCGATGGGGAAAAAATGCATGCCATCGTGATGCGAGCCGACCTGGCAAGCCTGATCAGCGCCAGTGCTGTTGACGGAAAACGCAGGAAATGCGCCGGCAATCGGCGTACCCCAGGGTGCCAGAACATGGTGACTGTAGCCCTCAGGCACAATAATCTCATCCGCTTCGCTAGTCGGAATCGCGGTAAATCCAAGCAGCGCGACCGGTGCTGGTGCTGGTGTCGGTTCAGCCACAGCAGCAGCGTCATCGCTGTTGGAATCGCTGTTGCAGCCGACCAAACCAACGCCCATAAACCCGAGCGCAGCGGCGCCCATGCTGCCCTTGAGTACATCGCGGCGGGCCAAGCGGGCCTGCAGCACTGCTGCAAAAGTAGGGTTGAGGGAATGGTTCACCTGCGGCTCATCACCCTCACCATGGTCAATAACAGTCATCTGCGTATGTAATTCTGTGGACATCCGGCTTTTCCTTATCGGGTTATTGGTTTTGACCAACACATGATGAAAAGGACAGATGACAGGCAGGCAGTAGAAAAATGAAGATCGTGCGGAGATTTGACGACAAATTGAAGCTATTAGTGTGACAAGGGCTGAATTGCCGGACTTGTCTCGTAAGCACAAAAACCAGCAAGGGGTTCTACCCCGCCTCGTCACTAGCCGGAATCCGGTCTTTTTCACCGGCCTGGTGCTGGCCACTCTTGAGCTCAATCACATAGTCGGTAGCGGGAGCTGAGCCGAACTTTTCGTGTAGTTCAGCCACAGCAGCTCTGCCAGATTGCATTGTATTTCTTCAAGGCATTCTCATTCATGCAACGCTCCAGACCCTGGTGAGACGCAGCGCCATATCAGCATCATGCCTCCCGGCATCGGGGTTTGGGAAAAGGCATCCGTTGCTGATTTCCGTCACGGCGGGTTTTTTAGTCTAGGCTCGTTTTATAACTCTGACTAAATCTTACGACATACGACTCGCCCGCTGTGAGTTATGCCCGGATCACCGTCGTTTCCAGTCATCTACCGGCCATCCGTTATCTGGATCAATGACGGACGACAACCCGCGTAATGCTGCTAAAGTTTTAAAGCAAAGCAGCCCGGCAGCGGCAAACGGGCATCATGCACAATGCCAAACACGTACAGGGGTGCCTGTCGGCAAGAACCCCGGACGCAACGAGCTGTTACAGGAGGAAGTTATCTATGACGTCATCGACAACCATTCAGTTGCAGGTCGGTAATGCGATTCCGCCAGGCAATGAAAAGGAGACCCATGAGATCATCGAATTCTGGCACCGGGCCAATGTCTTCTTCGGGAATCTGTGTTTTACGGCTCAGGGCAAGCTTGGCGGAGCCGCAAAGTCCTACCGCATCAGTCTGGACGCCGGAGAGCTGATTACTGCAATGGATAACGCCAGGGACCAATCTGGCTCCTTCTCCAGGCATCAATTGGCTCGTGTGGACGATCCTGCCAAAGTCATCACTGGCGGACTATCGGTTAGCGTCTCCGCGGAGGATCACACTACTACGGAGGAAGAGCGTTACCAGGTGGCCACCATTTTTATTCAGCAGATGGTGATAGCAGTCAATCTGGTCAGGCCCGGCGCCATCCAGCTTCTGGAGACCCGATTTGCCGGCGAAGGCGCCCACAAGTACGAACCACAGAATTACGATTCCAGTATTTATTACGGTGCCCTGAAAGTCTCACAGGAAAACCAGTGGCCTCCACTGAAAACGCTCTCCCTGGAAAAGGTATGGGCCTGGCTGGAAGAGACTGAAAGCAGCCAGACCGACACCGCCATAAAAAGCATCAACGAGGTGTTATTCACCATGCTGAAAGTGGCGCAGAGTCGCCATGAATACAGTGCCAGAACAGCGCTAATGGTCATGTATCAACTGGAAATAATGCTCGACTGCCGACAGGTCAACTCGCTGGCTGACGTGTACCACCGAACCGCTCTGATCCTGGAGAACTCCCCCCATCATTACGAGTGGCTCGCGGAGCTGCAGGGCGCCCGTAACGGTCTGTTCACGGCCAGTGTGCCGGTGCACCGCCCACCCTTGCTTTGCCACACGACAGAGCATGCCCTTCGGCAACAGTCCGGGCAGCATCACTCCGCAGTAGAATCGGGCACGACCCTGGTACTGGCCCTTCTGCATGATCTCATTGCCCATGGAGCACAGCGCTACAGTTTCGCAGAAACCATGCGCCGAGAGTGAGTCAAACGGAAAATCCATCGAGGGTTGGGGCTTTCCTGTTCTTTGCAAAGAGAGGGATGAAATATGGGTAACGTAGCGACCCTAACGATGAATCCATCTGTCGACCTTTTTGCAGAAACCAGGCAGCTGGTAGAAAACGGCAAGACGCGTTGCCATGCTACCGCCCATGAACCCGGCGGAGGTGGCATCAATGTGGCCCGCAACCTGCACCGCTTCGGTGTAGAGGTGGTGGCCATTCTCACTGCGGGCGGCCCGCAGGGTGAGACGCTGAAACGGCTCCTGGCACGCGAGACCTTAGCCGTTCATTGCGTCGCCATCGCGGAAGAAACCCGTCAAAGCCTTGCGGTCACAGAGACGGCCAGCGGCAAACTCTTTCATCTGGTTTTCCCCGGCCCCGAACTGCAGGAATACGAGTGGCGGCGGTGCCTTGATACCTTCGAAACGCTGCAACCGACCCCCGATTACCTGGTGCTCAGCGGTAGTCTGCCGGGTGGCGTGCCTAACGATTTCTACGGTAACTTGGGGCGCTTGGCCACCGACGGCGGAACCCGAGTGATACTGGATACCTCCGGCAAGGCTCTTGCCCCCTCCAAGGGTAAAGGCATTTACCTCACCAAGCTCAACTTCGAAGAATTCGTCGACCTGGGCTATTCTGGCTCCGACGACCACGCCAGCATGTTGGCAGCCATGGCAGAAATGGTCGACCAAGGCTTTACCGACAACCTGATTGTCACTCTGGACGCCGCCGGCGCCCTGCTCGCCTCCGGCGCAGGTGCCAAGCTTCACGCCCGTCCGCCCAAGACCCGTGTGATCAGTCATGTCGGCGCCGGAGACAGCTTCGTTTCCGTTCTGGTCCACCAGCTTGTGCGTGGCCAAACGCTGGCCGAGGCATTCCGCTATGGCGTGGCCGCCGCCGCCGCCAAGGTCAGCACGCCGGGTAATCAGCTCATGGACCTCGAAATGGTTGAATCTATCGTCACAAAGGTGACGCTTCACGAGCAGGACTAGAGATTTTTATTCGAGCACCTCGCCCAGGTTGCACGGAAGCCTAAGAACCTCGTCTGGGCACCGCACATGGTGATCCGCAAAAGTCGAGATCAGGCCGCTTTTTCCCGTCGCTGTCCAGGACTTCAAGCGCCTTGTCAGCAGACGCGGCGTGCCACCGGGAATTGTTGAGGTTTTGGCTACTCGGTGTGCCGCTCACAGAGATCACCCGTGCCTCAGTGAGTATGGGCTCGATCTGGAACATGGCGAGTTTCATTGGCTGCGCTCCCCCGCCTTCTTCTGCTTGCTTTCGGCGTCTGCGACGATGGTCTTGACCTTGAGAAAGCTGTCCGGACTGACCGAGATGCTGTCAATGCCGTGCTCCACCAGGAAGGCGGCGAACTCGGGGTGATCGCTCGGGGCCTGGCCACAGAGGCCGGTGTGAATGCCGCTCTTGCGCGCTTTGGCGAGCAGTGCCGCGATGGCGTATTTCACCGCTGCGTTCTGCTCATCGAACAGCCCGCTCAGCCGGTCACTGTCGCGATCGATACCCAGCACCAGCTGAGTCAGGTCGTTGGAGCCGATGGAAAAGCCGTCGAAGCGCTCGGCGAATTCCTCAGCGAGAAAAACATTGGCGGGCAGCTCCGCCATGACAAAAACCTCGAGCCCGTCGCGGCCGCGTAACAGCCCGTTGGCGGCCAATTCCTCGAGGACACTGTCGGCTTCCTTGAGGGTTCTGCAGAAGGGGATCATGATCACGATGTTCTTCAGGCCGATCTCCTCGCGTGCCCGGCGCACGGCGCGGCATTCGAGCGCGAAGCCCTCACGATATTCCTCACTGTAGTAGCGGCTCGCGCCACGCCAGCCGAGCATCGGGTTTTCCTCCTTGGGCTCGAACTGGGCACCACCGATCAGATCTGCGTATTCGTTGGTCTTGAAGTCGCTCATGCGCACAATGACCGGATCGGGGTGGCGGGCGGCAGCGATACGGGCCATGCCGCGGGCAAGGTTGTCGACGAAAAACTCGCACTTGTCTTTATAGCCCTTGGTCAGCTCGGTGATCCGACGACGGGCCTTCTTGTCCGAGAGCGTGTCGAAGTGAACGAGGGCCATCGGGTGAATCTTGATCTGGTTGCCGATGATGAACTCCATGCGTGCCAGACCCACCCCGTCGGCCGGCAGGCTCCACCAGCGCAGGGCAGCCGCAGGATTCGCCAGATTCAACATGATACGCGTACGGGTCTTAGGGATCTCCGCCGTGTCGATCTCGCGCACCTCGAAATCCAGGACGCCCTCGTAGACCCGCCCCTCCGAGCCTTCGGCGCAGGAGACGGTCACCTCCTGGCCATCCTTCAATACCTTGGTTGCATCCCCCGCACCCACAATGGCGGTCAGGCCCAGTTCCCGGCTGACGATCGCGGCGTGGCTGGTGCGCCCGCCGTGGTCGGTGACGATCGCCGAGGCCTTCTTCATGATCGGGACCCAGTCCGGATCGGTCGTCCCGGTTACCAGCACCGCACCGTCCTTGAACCGGCCGATCTCCTGCGCGCTCTTCAGGCGGCACACTTGGCCGGAGGCGATGGAGTCACCAATCGCCTGACCGCGCACCAGTTCGCGGCCTTTTTGCTTGAGGTGGTAACGCCTGAGCAGGCCGGCCTCGCGGCGCGACTGCACAGTTTCGGGGCGAGCCTGCACGATATACAGCTCACCTGACTCGCCGTCTTTCGCCCATTCCATGTCCATCGGCTGGCCGTAGTGTGACTCGATGGTGCAGGCCCAGCGGGCCAGCTGTAAAACCTCGTCATCACTCAGCACAAATGAGGTACGCTCCTTGCGGGGCGTGTCCACCAGCTTCGAGGTGGCGTCACCGCTCCTGGCGTATACCATCTTCTTCGCCTTGGCACCCAGCGTCCTGGCGATAATCGGGCGCAGTGCAGGATCCTCGAGCAACGGCTTGAATACCAGGTACTCGTCAGGCTCTACTATCCCCTGGACCACGGTCTCCCCTAGCCCCCAGGCGCCGTCGATCAGCACTGCGTGGGGAAAACCGGTCTCCGTGTCGATGGAGAACATGACGCCGGAACCGGCCTTGTCCGAGCGCACCATCGCCTGAATGCCCACGGAAAGGGCGACCTTCATATGCGCAAAACCATGATTTTCCCGGTAAATGATGGCCCGGTCGGTGAACAGGGATGCGAAACACTGCTTGCAGGCCTCAAGCAATGCCTTGTCGCCGCGCACATTCAGGAAGGTCTCAAGCTGCCCGGCGAAACTGGCCTCCGGCAGATCCTCCGCCGTCGCGCTACTGCGCACTGCAACGCTGGCAAGCGTGCGTGCTCCACGCTGCGCCATCTCGTGATAGGCGCGCAAGATTGCTTCGGCCAGCGGCGGCGGGAAGTCCGCGTCCATTATCATCTTGCGTACAGCCTTGCCGATCGCGGCCAGGTTGCTCTTGTCGCCCTTCAGCTCGCCGAGTTTCTCGGCGAGGGGTTCAGCCAAGCGGTTTTCCTCTATGAAATCCCAATAGGCATCGGCCGTGGTCGCAAATCCGCCCGGCACACGGATGCCCGATTCCCGGAGCGCGCCAATCATCTCGCCGAGCGAGGCGTTCTTGCCGCCAACGCTGGCGGTGTCCGTGCGGCGCAGATCTGCAAGTTGGCGTACGAGTGCGGGGTGCTCGGTCATAAAAGCGACTCCTTCGGTGTGGTGGCGGTAGGGGAAAGAGGCGGTGTTACGCGGTTTTCGTCGCGACTGCGCTCTTCTGGCTTGAGTAGTTGAAATTGACCGTCGTTGCCCGGCGCGAGGTCGCGGTAATGGCCCCGACATGAATCCCCTCCGACGTGGCACCACCCTGAATGTCGGCGATGTCGCTATTGAGCGCCTGTTGGAACAGATGCCACGAACGTGGGCGATCCGGCCGCGCCAGCACCCATGAGTGCGCGACCGGACTGAGTGTCGATCCATGCGATGTGCGCGCCAGGTAGTGTTCGACATTGTTCGGGATGATCTCATGGTCGAATGGATAGCCGAGCTGCTCAAATAGCAGCGCGAGCTCATCCGCCGAGAACTGGTAAAACAGCATCAGCACGTCGGCCTGCTTGGATAACTTGTAACGATTAGGTATGTCGCCTTCGGCCTCGAGGATGCGGTCGAGGCGATGGATGTCGCCGTACTGCTCCCGGTAGTGGTCCCAGCCCAGCTCCTCCAGCTCGCCGTAGCCCTCGAACTGGCCGATGATTCCTTCGGCATTCATCGGCACCCTCAGCTTGCTGACGATCTGGTACCAGCCGTCGATCTCATCAAGGCTCAGCCCGATGCGCGGGCATAACTGAGTGCGCCGCATGTCGGGCAGAAGATCGATAACATCGCGTCCCCGGGTGAGCACCCACGCGACCATCACGTTAGGGTAGGCGTTGTTGTCGATGCCGGTGGCTGGTGTCCGGCAGCCACCGCCCGGATGTCGGATTGAGGTGCAACCGCTGAGTCTCCTCTCTTCCGTCGCTGCCGCCCTGCCAGGGATACATAGCGCCCAGAAAGGTCGTGTTTACTCATTAACAATCCCTGCAAATAGTGTGATACCGGGGCAGAAGATTGTCGGAAACATTTTCCGACTGCGAACGCCAGCTCTCCCCACCTCAAGGATAGGCAAATTGGCAATTTCCGCCAATATCAACGAGGTCAAAGCGCAGGCCGTGCTGTTCCGCGCCCACTGGACAAGTATCAGGGGATTGGCTGGCCTCCTGGCAGCCTGTGTGCCGAGCGCTCTGCTGCTGGCAGCCGCGGCTTCTGACTCTGGCAATGAGCGTCATTCCCCGGCTGGCGCGACAAATGCTACGGGAGATACAGAGGCGTGCAACACAATAGCTTTTCAGAAACCATGGTCCACACCGTCCGGGTTGCGCAAAAGACGAAGAACTTCGTCCGGGTTTCCGACATGAAGGGGCGAATCGTCGACGGCGAGAGCATCCTTTCCCCAGCGGGGCACTTACCGCAAAGGCAATCAGCAATGGCCGCGAATCGCTTTACGGATGACCTGGGTGTTCATGGGCAGAGTGAATACGCTCAGGCCACCGTCACAGTCTCGGAGAGATAGACGTCCTGAATCGCGTGGAGTAGCTGTACACCTTCAGCCATGGGCTTCTGGAAGGCCTTGCGCCCGGTAATCAGTCCCATGCCGCCGGCGCGCTTGTTGATAACGGCGGTGCGCACGGCCTGATGCAGATCGTCACTGCCGGATGCGCCGCCCGAGTTGATGAGCCCGATGCGGCCCATGTAGCAGTTTGCTACTTGATAGCGGGTAAGCTCAATCGGGTGATCAGTGGCCAGCTCAGAGTACACGCGCGCGTGGGTCTTGCCGAAATCGAGCGCTTCAAAGCCCCCATTCAGCGTTGCCTGCTTTTGCTTGACTATATCGGCGCCGATGGTCACGGCCAGATAATTGGCCTGTCCGGTCAAATCGGCTGCCGTGTGGTAATCCACATCATCTTGCTTGAATGCCGGATTGCGGAGATACGCCCAGAGCACGGTAACCATGCCCAGCTCATGAGCCCGAGCAAAGGCTTGCGACACCTCCTCGATCTGCTGGCGAGACTCAGGCGAGCCGAAGTAGATCGTTGCACCAACGGCAACCGCTCCGAGCTCGAATGCCTGCTCGACATTCGCGAACAGTGTCTGATCGTAGCGATTCGGATAGCTCAGAAGTTCGTTGTGATTAAGTTTTACCAGGAATGGAATCTTGTGGGCATAGCGGCGACTGACCGACGC
>JAWOGT010000300.1:0-3501 GCA_046496585.1 Halopseudomonas sp. | reverse complement strand
AGCCCCCCGCGCCGACCTTTACCGGCAGCAAAACGCTGGAAAATATCGATCTGGCGACCCTGGTCGAGTACATCGACTGGACGCCGTTCTTTATCTCCTGGGACCTGGCCGGCAAATACCCGCGCATTCTTGAGGACGAGGTGGTCGGTGAGGCCGCCAGAAACCTGTTTGAAGATGCGCAAGCGATGCTCAAACACATCATCGATGGGAAGCTGATCAGCGCCAAGGCGGTATTGGGCTTCTGGCCGGCCAACCAGGTCAACGAGGATGACATCGCGCTCTTTGATGAGCACGACCAGCCTATCGCCACCCTGCACCACCTGCGTCAGCAGGGCATCAAGCCGGACAACAAGCCGAGCCAGAGTCTGGCTGACTACGTGGCGCCCGCCAGCTGCGGCAAGCGTGACTATGTGGGCGGCTTTATCTGTACCGCCGGCATAGGCGCGGAAGAACTGGCCAAGGACTACGAAGGCAAGGATGACGATTACAACGCCATCATGGTCAAGGCCTTGGCTGACCGCCTGGCCGAGGCCTGCGCTGAATGGCTGCACCGCGAAGTGCGCACCCGCTACTGGGGCTATGCCAGCGATGAGCAGCTGCCGAATGACCAGCTGATCAAGGAAAAGTATCAGGGTATCCGCCCTGCTCCCGGTTACCCGGCCTGCCCTGATCATACCGAAAAAGCCACGCTGTTCAGCCTGCTCGACCCTGAACAGAACTGCGGGGTGACGCTGACCGAGAGCTTCGCCATGTTCCCCACGGCGGCCGTCAGCGGCTGGTACTTCTCGCATCCTGAATCGCGCTACTTTGCAGTGGGCAAGATCACCAAGGAGCAGGTCGAATCCTACAACCAGCGCAAGGATCAGGAACTGCGCATCACCGAGCGCTGGTTATCGCCGAACCTGTCCTACGACAACTGATAGGCTGTGCTTGACCGCATACTGGCCTGTGCCATTATGCGAGTACGGTCATTCACCCAAACGAGGCAATCATGAGCGATCCGCACAAGCAGGAAAAGCCGGACAGCATGAGTCTGAAGGAAACCCTGTCCAGCGTGCTCGCCGCGGCGCTGGGCGTGCAGAGCAGCAAGGCCCGCGAGCGCGATTTCACCAAGGGCAAGCCCTCGCACTTTATCGTCGCGGGCGTGCTCTTCACACTGCTGTTCATCCTGATCATCTTTGGGGTGGTCAAAGGCGTGTTGCATCTGGCCGGTATCTGAAGCGCCAACGGCCAGCGCTGCAACAGAGCCGGCCAGTGGCGAACAAGAGGGCGAAGCAAAAAGGCAAACAAGAACGCTTGGGCAAGCGCTGCAGACGGCTCAGGCCACCGGATTAAAAAGCATGGAAGGTGTTGTGCCAGCCAGTGCCTAGCGGCTACCAATCCACATCACTGCGGTGATCACTGCAATCAGGATCAGGGCCACGGCAGCAAAGGCATCCAGGTGACTGTCGGTATGTGGAGTGTCCTGCAGGTCGTGTTCGTTCATCGTGGGCGATCCTTTTAATTGTTATATGGATTCAGACCACCTTACGTTAAGCCTGCCTGCACCTGGCTGTCAAACCCCTCGCTATACATTTACAGGAGCCATCATTCTGCAGCGGAATCGCTGTGTAATTTGAGTATAAACATATAGATAAACATTCCTTTTGTGCATATTGAAAATTTGCTATCTTTCCGCCCTTACCTACTTGCCCGACCGGGTGGCTGAGGCTGACTAATCCGCCCGCCGCCTGTTCTCCTTTTGACAGGTTGTCTGAATGTATATTTACGACGAGTACGACCAACGGATCGTCGAGGAACGCGTCAAGCAGTTCCGCGACCAGACCCGCCGCTATCTGGCTGGCGAGCTGAGCGATCCTGAATTCCTGCCGCTGCGCCTGCAAAACGGTCTGTACGTCCAGCGTTATGCGCCCATGCTGCGCGTCGCCATTCCTTACGGGCTGGTATCGTCCAAACAGATGCGCAAACTGGCGTTTATCTCCCGTGCGTACGACAAGGGTTACGCCCACTTCAGCACCCGCCAGAACGTGCAGTTCAACTGGCCCGCGCTGGAAGACGTGCCGGACATTCTGGCGCACCTGGCTGAAGTGCAAATGCATGCCATCCAGACCAGCGGCAACTGTATCCGCAACACCACCACCGACCAGTTTGCCGGCGTGGCTGCAGACGAGCTGGTCGACCCGCGCCCCTGGTGCGAGATCATCCGCCAGTGGTCGACCTTCCACCCCGAATTCGCTTTTCTGCCGCGCAAGTTCAAGATCGCCGTCAACGGCGCAACCGAAGACCGTGCCGCCATCAGCGTGCACGACATCGGCCTGAATGTGGTCAAGAACGACGCAGGCGACGTCGGTTTCCGGGTGATGGTCGGTGGCGGCCTGGGCCGCACGCCCATGGTTGGCAGCGAGATCAACGCCTTCCTGCCCTGGCCGCATCTGCTGACGTATCTCGATGCGATTTTGCGCGTGTACAACCGCTATGGCCGTCGGGACAACAAATACAAGGCGCGGATCAAGATCCTGGTCAAGGCCCTGACTCCCGACGTGTTCGCAGAGAAAGTAACTGCCGAATGGGCACACACTCAGGACGGCCCCGCCACCCTGACGCAGGAAGAACTGCAGCGCGTAGCCAGCCACTTCAGCGCACCCGATTACCAGCAGTTCAGCGCCGACGACGCCGACTATCTGGCCAAGCGTGCCAGCGAAAAAGGCTTCAATAACTGGGCCATGCGCAACATCCAGGCGCACAAGGTACCCGGCTACGCCGCCGTGACCCTGTCGCTGAAACCCACCGCCGTGGCCCCGGGTGATGCCACTGACCGGCAGATGGAAGCCGCCGCTGACCTGGCCGAGCGTTTCAGCTTTGGTGAGCTGCGCGTCACCCACCAACAGAACCTGGTATTGGCCGATGTACGCCAAGCCGATCTGTATGCACTCTGGGAAGCCTGTAAGGAACAAGGCTTTGCCACGCCGAATATCGGCCTGCTGACCGACATCATCTGCTGCCCGGGTGGCGACTTCTGCTCGCTGGCCAATGCCAAGTCGCTACCGATCGCCGAAGCCATCCAGCGCAGCTTTGATGATCTGGACTACCTGCATGACATCGGTGATCTGGACCTGAACATCTCCGGCTGCATGAACGCCTGTGGCCACCACCACGTAGGCCATATCGGCATTCTCGGTGTGGACAAGAAAGGCGCCGAGTTCTATCAGGTGTCCCTGGGTGGCAACAGCGGCCGCAACGCCGCCATTGGTCAGATCCTCGGGCCATCCTTCGCCGCCGACCAGATGACCACCGTGATCGGCAAGGTGGTGGACGTGTATCTGGAAAGCCGTACTGCGGAAGAGCTGTTTATCGACACCTTCCAGCGCATCGGCATGGCCCCCTTCAAGGAGCGTGTATATGCAGCAACTCATTAAAGGCAACGCGCTGGTCAGGGAAACCTGGCACCTGCTGCCAGCCTATGCTTGCCTTGACGGTCTGTCCAAGTGCTACGACCTGATC
>JAWOGT010000299.1:0-6471 GCA_046496585.1 Halopseudomonas sp. | reverse complement strand
GGGGATGGAAGGGATAACCAAAGCAGGCGACCCCTGCCACCGGGAGTTCATCAGCCAGCATGCTGGCCACCCTGCCGCCCATCGACTTGCCGCTAATAAACACCGGGCCCAGCTCCCCAAGGCCCTTCGCAACAATGCTCGCCAATTGCCCACGAAAATGCTCGAGCAAGCGGGGCATGGGATCGGGCGGGCGTTTGCGTCCCGTCAGCCGCCGCTCGTGCATAAAGGGAAATTCAAACCTGATCACCCGCAACCCCTGGGCACTGAGCTCGGCACTCAACAGCTGCATGAATGGGCTGTCCATGGCGGCACCAGCACCGTGAGCCAGCAGCAATGTAGCGAAGGGTTTGCCATCGGCGGGTAGATCGGTCAGCTCGGTGCAGAGCATGGGAACAGTTCCTGGTTGACGGCCGTGCGACAAGATGCCACGTATTTAATGAGAGTAATGTGCTTCACACAGCATACCGGGGGTACTAAGATTAGGTTTGCCAGATCCATGTTCTTACGATAGCCATGGAGAAGGGGCCGGCTCAACCACAAAAAATCTCGCCGGCCATCAATCTTGCGCCACACGCGGCCATATAAACAGCTATGTAGTCAGCTACCTAGACAACTGTAAAGGCAGTTGTGCTGGAGACCCTGCAGGCAACTGCATCGGTAACTTGCGCAGCTGGATGTCACGCCGCCAAGGGTACTGCTGAAAGCCTCACAGAGGGCTTGAAAGCGGACCATCCCTTGACCTGTGTCATTGCAAACGAGGGCAGCTTTCCTCATACTTGCCGCCGTTTTAGACCCCTTAAACCTATTGCTATCCGTGGAACTTCGCATGAGCACAGCTACCACTTCGACAGCTTATAACTACAAAGTGGTACGTCAGTTTGCCGTAATGACGGTGATCTGGGGTATCGTAGGCATGAGTCTTGGTGTCCTTCTGGCAGCCCAGCTAGTCTGGCCCGCCCTCAACTTCGACCTGCCATGGACCAGCTTTGGACGTTTACGCCCACTGCATACCAACGCAGTCATTTTTGCCTTTGGTGGTAGTGCACTGATGGCCACCTCGTTTTATGTGGTGCAGCGTACGTCGCAAGCGCGCCTGTTCTCGGACGGGCTCGCGGCGTTTGTATTCTGGGGCTGGCAAACCGTGATTGTACTCGCTGCCATCACCCTGCCCCTGGGTCTGACGTCGAGCAAGGAATATGCCGAGCTGGAATGGCCTATCGATCTGCTGATCGCTGTTGTCTGGGTCAGTTACGGGCTGGTGTTTTTCGGCACCATCATGAAGCGCAAGATGAAGCACATCTACGTCGGTAACTGGTTCTTCGGCGCGTTTATTATCACTGTTGCGGTGCTGCACATCGTTAACAGCATGGCCATGCCGATCACGCTGTTCAAGTCGTACTCGATGTATTCGGGGGCGACGGACGCAATGATTCAATGGTGGTACGGTCACAACGCGGTGGGCTTCTTCCTGACGGCGGGCTTCCTGGGCATGATGTACTACTTCGTACCCAAGCAAGCCAACCGCCCGATCTATTCCTATCGCCTGTCGATCGTGCACTTCTGGGCACTGATCGCCATCTACATCTGGGCCGGCCCGCACCATCTGCACTACACAGCGCTGCCTGATTGGGCACAGTCGCTGGGCATGGTGATGTCGCTGATCCTGCTGGCACCCTCCTGGGGCGGTATGATCAACGGCATGATGACCCTGTCCGGTGCTTGGCACAAACTGCGTACCGATCCGATTCTGCGCTTTCTGGTGGTGGCTCTGGCGTTCTACGGCATGTCCACCTTTGAAGGTCCGATGATGGCGATCAAGACCGTCAACGCGCTGTCTCATTACACTGACTGGACCATCGGTCACGTACATGCTGGCGCGCTAGGCTGGGTAGCCATGATTTCCATCGGCTCGCTGTATCACATGATTCCGAAGATTTTTGGTCGCGATGGAATGTACAGCGTTGGCCTGATCAATGTGCACTTCTGGCTCTCGACTGTTGGCACCGTACTCTACATCGTCTCCATGTGGGTCAACGGCATCACCCAGGGCTTGATGTGGCGCGCAGTGAACGTCGACGGCACTTTGACTTACTCCTTTGTCGAAGCACTGGAAGCCAGCCATCCGGGCTTTATCGTGCGCATGGTCGGCGGCTTATTCTTCCTGATCGGTATGCTGCTGATGGCCTATAACGTGTGGCGCACCATCCGTGCCTCTCAGCCGGCTGAAGCACAAGCCGCCGCGCAAATGGCCCCAGGAGCAGCACACTGATGAAAAGACATGAAATAGTAGAAAAGAACGTTGGCCTGCTGGTGGTACTGATCGTGATCGCGATCAGTTTTGGCGGCCTGACCCAGATTGTCCCGCTGTTCTTCCAGCAGGAGACCACTCAGCCGATTGAGGGTCTGCGGCCTTACACTGCGATTGAGCTGGAAGGCCGTGACATCTACATACGCGAAGGCTGCGTTGGCTGTCACTCACAGATGATCCGCCCGTTCCGGTCCGAGACCGAGCGTTATGGTCACTATTCGGTTGCCGGTGAAAGCGTTTACGAGCACCCGTTTTTGTGGGGCTCCAAGCGTACCGGTCCGGATCTGGCCCGCGTTGGCCAGCGTTATTCCGATGACTGGCACCGCGCTCACCTGATCAATCCGCGCGACGTGGTACCTGAGTCGAAAATGCCGTCCTACCCGTGGTTGCAGGAAAACGAACTGAGCGGCAAACATACCGCCGCGAAGATGACTGGCCTGCGCCGACTGGGCGTACCCTACACCGACGAAGATATTGCCGGAGCTAAGCAGGAAGTCGAAGGCGTTGTCGAAATCGACGCCCTGATCGCCTACCTGCAGCACCTCGGCACTGTTCTCTCAGACCGCCGGTAACTGACCATGGATATCAACACTCTCCGCGGCATTGCCACCATCCTTGCGATGCTGGCCTTCATCGGCGTCACCGTATGGGCCTACAGCTCCTACAAGAAGAAAGATTTCGACGAAGCGGCGCAATTGCCCTTCGCCGACGAGCCCGATGATGAGAAAGCGCCCCGTGAGCAGCATGATGCTAGGAGTAACAAAGAATGAGTAATTTCTGGAGCGGTTACATCATTGTTCTGACCCTGATCACGCTAGGGCTGATCCTCTGGTTGCTGTTTGCCACCCGCAAGGGCCAGCGCCCAGAAGAGACCGACCAAACGATGGGGCACTCCTTCGATGGTATCGAGGAGTACGACAACCCCTTGCCACGTTGGTGGTTCATGCTGTTTATGGCCACTATCGTATTCAGCGCGATTTATCTGGTGCTGTATCCCGGCATGGGCAAATGGCCCGGCATTCTCGGCTGGACCCAAGTTGGCCAGTATGAGAAAGAAGTCGCTGTTGCACAGGAACGTTTTGCGCCGATTTTCGCCAAATTCGCTGACCTGCCGGTGGAGCAGGTAGCTCAAGACGACGAGGCTCGTCGTATTGGCCAACGCCTGTTCGCAGTCAACTGTTCTGTGTGTCATGGCTCGGATGGGCGTGGTGCCTATGGCTTCCCGAACCTGACCGACAGTGACTGGATTTGGGGCGGCGAGCCTGCGCAGATTCGCACTACCCTCAACCAGGGTCGCCAAGCGGCCATGCCAGCCTGGCTGGCAGTCATCGGTGAGTCCGGCGTGCGCAATACCGCAGCTTACGTGCGCAGTCTTTCCGGGCTGGAAACGGAAGGTGTGGACCTCGCTGCAGGCGAGCAGGTGTTCAAAACCAACTGTGTGGCCTGCCATGGCCCCGACGGCAAGGGCAACGAGCTGCTCGGCGCTCCGAATCTGACCAACGATACCTGGCTGTATGGCTCCAGCATGGTGCAAATCCAGCAGACACTGCGCTACGGACGTAATGGCAACATGCCGGCCCAGGCGCACCTGGGTGAAGACAAACTGCACATGCTCACTGCCTACGTGTATGGCTTGGCGCAGCGTAACGCTGACGCCGAAAAAGACTAAGCAAACTCTCGCCGCGACCCCTGGTCGCATGGCGTCAACCTGATAGCCACACTATTCTTGCGTGGTTAAGTGCTACCAGCCCCGGCCGGACTTCCGGCCGGGCACCCCCTCCGCACAACGCCATGGCCGATCATCATGAGTGAGAAAATTCCAGTCAAGAACGTCACACCTGCGAATCAGGTCAAAACCTACGATCTGTACGCCAAGCGCGACAAGATCCATACGCGGTCTTACACCGGGCTGTTTCGGAATGTGCGCCTGATCGGCGTGGGTCTGCTTTTCACACTGTATTTCGGTACTGCCTGGCTGAATTGGGGTGGCCGTCAGGCAGTTCTATTTGATCTGCCTGCACGACAGTTCCACATCTTCTCTACGACTTTCCAGCCGGAAGATTTCTTTTTGCTGTCGTTCCTGCTGATTATCTGTGCCTTCGGCCTGTTTTTTATCACGGTGTTCGCCGGTCGGGTATGGTGCGGGTATACCTGCCCGCAAACCGTCTGGACCTGGATATTCATGTGGGCGGAAAAAGTGACCGAGGGTGAGCGCAATGCGCGTATCAAACTCGACAAACAAAAGATGAACGCTAACAAATTGCTGCGCCGCACCGCCAAACACAGCATCTGGCTCAGTGTTTCGGTAGTCACGGCATTGACCTTCGTCGGCTACTTCACACCGATTCGCGAACTGGTGCCCGATACCCTCACGCTGCAAATCAGCGGCTGGGCGTTGTTTTGGGTGTTTTTCTTTACCGCAGCCACCTACATCAACGCCGGCTGGATGCGCGAACAGGTGTGTTTCTATATGTGCCCCTATGGGCGCTTCCAGAGTGTGATGTTCGACAAGGACACCTTGATCGTCGCTTACAATCCAGCTCAGGGTGAGCCGCGTGGGCCGCGCAAGAAGGGCGTTGAACCAGCAGCGGTTGGCTTGGGTGACTGCATCGATTGCAATATCTGCGTACAGGTCTGCCCTACCGGCATCGACATCCGTGACGGCCTGCAATACGAGTGCATCCAGTGCGCGGCCTGTATCGATGCCTGTGATGAAGTAATGGACAAGATGAACTACCCGCGGGGGCTGATTAGCTACACTACCGAGCATAATCTCACCGGCGAGAAAACCAAGGTGATTCGGCCCCGTCTGGTGGGCTACGGCGCCTTGCTGGCGATCATGATCGGACTCTTTATCGTCACGGTCACCAACCTCTCGGAAGTGTCGCTGGATGTCCAGCGCGACCGCAATGTGTTGTTCCGCGAGGCCCGCGGCGGGGATATCGAGAACGTTTATATGATCAGTATCTTTAACAAGGCCCAGCAGGAGCGGACTTTTGATCTCACCATTGAAGGCCATCCGGAGCTGGAGATTGATCTGCCCAACAACCGTCTGACCGTGGAAGCCAATGGTCACCTGCAACTGCCGGTTAACGTGCAGCTCGATCCGGCCTTCATGGAAGGCACTAACATGCCAGTCAACTTCCGGGTCACTGCCGAAGACGATCCACAGATCACCACCCTGTCCGAAAGTCGCTTTATGGGCCCCACACTAAGGTAACCACATGCAACACGACGAGATTATTCCACCCTGGTACAAGCAGTTCTGGCCCTGGTTCATCATCGGCATCCTGGTTTTCGCCGTGGTCATCGGCCTGGGCCTGCTGTTTATTGCCATGGCTAATCAGGACAGCATGGTGCGCGACAATTATTACAAGGAAGGTCGGGCGATCAATATGCACTTGGGGCGTGACCAAATGGCCGAGGACCTGCGCTTGTCTTCGGCATTCACCGTCGATGACCTGACGGGTGAAATCAGCCTGACGCTCGATGGCGAGCTTGAGCCCTTGCCTGCAGACTTGCAGTTGGACCTGATCTCCCCGTCCCACGCGGAGCGTGACCGCACAGTATTGCTCAAGCGGGTCAGTAGCAATCAATATGCCGGCCAGCTGCCCGAGGCGATGCAGGGCCGACATTACGTGGACCTGAGCGACCCGCTCAACCCCGGTGAGAACGGCTGGCGACTGACTGACGAGATCACCCTCGGTGCCGGGCAGACTTACCGTCTCAGCGCCAAGTAAACATGGCCAGCCCTGTCCCCTGCTACCACTGTGGTGAGCCGGTACCCGCCGGCTCTTCCTGGACCAGCCTGATCCTCGCTGAGTCCAGAGCCATGTGCTGCCCAGGTTGTCAGGCCGTTGCCGACGCCATCGTTGCCGGTGGCCTGGAAAGCTATTACCGCCACCGCACCGATAACGCGACCAATCCAGAAGCCTTGCCCCGCGTGCTGCAGGATGAACTGGAGTTGCTTGATCGCGCGGATGTGCAGCAACGCTACGTGCACAGCGAGGGCGATCAACAGCAGATCACGGACGTCGCGGCCCGGCGCCGCGCGGCGAAGGCCGCGGCGCAGTAAAGGCGCAGTAGCGGCGCAGTAATGGTAGACGGAGTGGCGAAGATGGCCGCGTATGGCTGGACTGGCAAGTTTCTCCGCGTCGATCTGA
>JAWOGT010000266.1:0-3668 GCA_046496585.1 Halopseudomonas sp. | reverse complement strand
GGCGGGTCATGCCGCGCAGGCTATTGTCGCTGATCTGGTCCAGCTGTTGGCCGGCGCTGATCAGCTGCCGGGCGCTGTCGCCCAACTGCTGAACGATGCCGCGCAGGTTGGCGGTGAAGTTGTTGAAGTGCAGGGCCAGCAATGACAGCTCGTCCCTGGCGTCATCATCGAGTCTGCGGGTCAGGTCGGCTTCGCCGCTGGCAATGTCGCGCATGGCTTCAACCACGCGGTTCAGCGGTTGGGAAATGCTCCGGCCAATGATGAACAGAATGGCGATCATGATGGCGGTAATGACGGTCACCATCAACAGCAGACGGATGACTTCCTCAAGGAACTTGGCTTGCATATCTTCCACAAAGATGCCGGTACCGACCATGTAATCCCAGGGCTTGAAGTGCTTGAAGGCGGCGATCTTGTCCTGGCCGACGTCTGCACTTGGATCTTGCCCGGGACGGGTCCAGGTGTATTCGATAAAGGCGCTGCTTTGCGTACGCGCCAGGTTGACCATGTCGACAATAACGTTAGCTTGGCCGTTGGCGTTGTTGATATGGGTCAGATCCATGCCTTCGGTTTGCGGCGCCAGGGGGTGCATGATCATGACGTTGTTCATGTCGTTGACCCAGAAGTACTCCTTGCCGCCGTAGCGCAGGCCACGCAACGCGGCGAGTGCCTGCTCGCGGGCCTGCTCGCCGGTTAATTCGCCGCTGACCTCCCGGCTATGGAAATACGCCATCAGGTCATGGGCGGTTTCCACCAGATGGGTTGCCTTGGTGATTTCGGCCTGGCGGAACTCGCCACGCATACTCACCAGGGCCACCGCCGCCAGCAGGGTCATGCTGGCCAGCGCCACGATGAGAATTAACCAGATTCGTTGACGGATCTTTATCCGGCGCAACAGATTCATTTACAACCTCCAGGCAAAGCACGGCCAACAGCTGTTTTTATTGAGGGTTTATGGCGCTGATACATCCTGCACACTATGTCGGCAGCCGAGGGAGAAACCTGAGGGCTATTTTTTTGGCGCCAGTAATAGCAATGTGCCGGTTTTGGCTCTGCGATACAAGCCGCAGCCACCGCTATAGCGGGCGGCTATCAAGTCCTATAGGCAGCAGGGCGCCAGGCTGATTTATTCTGGGGCGCTGGCGCTAATGTCGAGTAAGCGTTGCCGGTGGCGCACCTGCTGGCCAGCGCTGACGCAGATACTGCTGACCACGCCGTCGCAGCCCGCCTTGAGCTGGTGCTCCATCTTCATCGCCTCCAGGACCAGCAACAGTTGTCCGCGGCTGACCCGTTCACCTTCCCGGACCAGAATGCTGACAACCGATCCGTCCATCGGCGCCGTCAGGCTGCCAGACGCGGCGGTTTGCGCCGTCTGTGCCGGCTGCTGACTCAGGTCGCGCAAGGCCAGGCTGCCATTCTCGGTGTTGAGCCAGAGCTGCGGGCCATCGATGCGGTAGGCCTGAGGCTGACGAACCTTGTCGATCTCGACCTCACACCAGGGCTCATCCGCGTTAGTCAGGCGCAGTTCCAGCAGCTGATCGCCCACCCGGGCCTGCAGTGTGCCATCCCTGTAAGTGGTTTTAGGCTGGATGAGTACCGGGTAGCTATCGCCGGCATGCTCGAGCAGGTAGCGGCTGGGCAGCGGCGCACTGTTGCTCCAGCCGGGCATGCTGAAACGGCGGGCCGAGGCTTGAAAGAGCAGGGCGGCGGCGAGCGATAGCGTTCGTGCGCTGGGTGGCTGTGGCGTCAGGCTCGGGTCGGCAGCGAAGTGCTCGGTGATCAGCGCAGTGGTCGCCTCACCGGCAATAAAAGCCGGTGCCTGCAACAGGTTGAGCAGAAAGCGCTGGTTGGCCACCACCCCGAGCAGGACCGATTGTTCGAGGGCGCAGATCAACTTGAGGCGCGCCTGTTCACGGCTGCTGCCGTGGGCAATAATCTTGGCCAGCAGCGGATCATAAAAGGGGCTGATGCGCTGGCCCTCGCTCAGGCCGTGATCGATCCGCACCCCGGGGATGTCGGCGGGCTGCCAGCAGCGGATCTGCCCGGTCTGCGGGATAAAATCCCGGCTGCTGTCTTCGGCGTACAGCCGCACCTCGATGGCATGGCCGGCCAGGGTGATTTGCGCTTGTTGCAGTGGCAGGGGCTGCCCTTCGGCGACGCGGATCTGCCAGGCGACCAGATCCACGCCGCTGCGCATTTCTGTCACCGGGTGCTCGACCTGCAGGCGGGTATTCATTTCCAGAAAATAGAAATCACCCGATGCGTCGAGCATGAATTCCACGGTGCCGGCACCCTGGTAGTCAACGCTGGCAGCGGCTTGCAGGGCCGCAGCGCACAGACGCTGGCGCAGCTCGGTGGTCATGACCGGGCAGGGCGACTCTTCAATGATTTTCTGGTGGCGGCGCTGCACCGAGCAATCGCGCTCACCCAGGTGTACGAGGTTGCCCTGCTGGTCGCCAAACACCTGCACCTCGACATGCCGCGGACGCAGCAGGGCCTTTTCCAGAATCAATTCGTCGCTGCCGAAAGCGCTCAGCGCTTCCGAGCGGGCGCTGCGCAAGGCGGCCGGCAGATCGTCCGAACCGTTGACCAGGCGCATGCCGCGGCCGCCACCGCCGGCACTGGCCTTGATCATCAGCGGGTAACCGATGGCCTGAGCCTGGCTGATCAAGGTGTCGTCGTCCTGCGCGGCACCCTGGTAACCGGGTATGCAGGGTACGCCGGCGGCGAGCATGGCGATCTTCGACAGGCGTTTGCTGCCCATCAGCCGAATAGCCTCTACCGAGGGGCCGATAAAGCCGATATCCGCTTGCGCGCAGGCCGCGGCGAACTCGGCGTTCTCCGCGAGAAAGCCGTAGCCCGGGTGGATGGCATCGGCGCCCGAGCGTTGCGCCGCATCAATGATTGCCGGGATATTCAGATAGGACTGGCTGACCGGCGCCGGGCCGATGCAGACGCTGTGATCAGCCAGTTGCCGGTGGCGGCTGTCGCTGTCGGCGGCCGAATACACCGCCACGCTGCGATAGCCCAGCGCGCGTAGCGTGCGCAGGATGGGGGAGGCGATCTCGCCGCGATTGGCGACCAGTATGCAATTGAAAGCGCTCATGCGGATTCCTTGGCGGCTCGGTTAGTCGGCCCAGCTGGGCGGTCTTTTCTGAACGAAGGCCTGGGTGCCTTCCGCTCCCTCGACGCCAGTGACGGACTCGGCAAACGCCTCGGCGGCCTGGTCGAGCAAGCTGTGCATCGACTGTTCGCCGCAGGCCAGCAGCAGGGCTTTGGTGCGCGCGTTGGCCTGCGGCGCGCACTGGCGGATCTGCTGCAGATAGCGCTCCAGTTGCGCCTGCAGCGCGGTGGTATCTGCGGCGTTGTGATGCTTCCGTCGCCCCCCGGTACAGGCTGTGGGGTTGGCACAGGCTCTCGACGGGGTGGCCCAGGAGGTTCGGGGGCGAGTGGTTCGCCGTCCCATTCTGGGTCGTTGAAGTTCTCATGCGCCTTCACGAAGTCCCAGATGGTGAAGAAGTCCTTGCCGTCATAGGTGCGGGTGCCGCGTCCGATGATCTGCTTGAACTCGATCATCGAATTGATGGGGCGCATCAGCACAATGTGGCGCACATTGCGGGCATCAACGCCGGTGGACAGCTTCTGCGATGTGGTCAGGATCGTCGGGA
>JAWOGT010000196.1:0-3331 GCA_046496585.1 Halopseudomonas sp. | reverse complement strand
GGCTGCTCAGCGTGCTGAGCAAACGACACCAGGCAAACACTCTTTTGCTGTTTCGCTTCACCAAAACCCATCGGCAAGGGCGAACCGCTGTACCTGATGATCTCCAGGCCGCCGACCTTTTGCGGTACATGCAGATGGCCCAGCGCCACATAGTCCAGACTCGAAGGAAAAATCCCGGCGGTGACATGCGCCAGGGAGCCCACGTAGAGCTCACGCACGCCATCGCCGTCGATGGTTTGGCCGCCGGCAGTAAACAGGTGCCCCATCCCCACCAGGGGAACCGTCGCCGCGCACGCCTGGCGTTGCTGCTGCGCCGCACTGACGACGGCCGCATAGTGCGTGCGGATGCCATCCAGCATCTTCTGCTCCTTGTCCTCAACACTCTCGCCAGGCGCCACCGTGCGGATATCCCGGTCACGCAGGTACGGCACGGCGCAGACCATCAGCTCCACCACACCCTGCTGATCACGCAGCACCAGCACTTCGTCTTGCGGGTCTGGCGTGGCGCTGCCAATCACGTGGACATCCAGTGCTTTGAGCAGCTCTTTGGGCGCGTTGAGAAAGGAGGGCGAATCGTGGTTGCCGGCGATGACCACCACATGGCGGCAGGCTGAGCCGGCCACCCGGCAGAGGAATCGATAATACAGCGCCTGCGCGCGATTACTCGGCGCACTGGTATCAAAGATGTCGCCCGCGACCAACAGTGCTTCAACTGCATGGTCCTCAATCGTCTGGGCCAGCCAGGTCAAAAAGGCCTCGAACTCGTCATAGCGTTTTCTGCCGTAAAGGGTTCTGCCGATATGCCAATCGGACGTATGCAGTATGTTCATGGTGCTCCTCTAGCGGGCCCCAGGTTTAGGGAAGGCTTGAATGGCCAGCGGGGTTGCCGCAAGCAATTTCAATCGTCAAATATCGGTAATCGAGGCGATCTTGAGCCGTTATGTCTGCGCGTGTGCCTGCGTCCTGCCATTTTGGCACGAACACTGACGTTGGTTCGTTCGGCGTTTGCAGAGCACGACACCCTCAACCGTCGCCAGGAACCGATTTCACTGTGATCGGGGTCTATGTTGGCGAACGTACAGACTAGGCACTTTGCCATCAATAGGATGGGTACATCACTTCATGCCACCGATTTTGCAAGGCCCGAGGGGTTGTCAACCCCGGCTGAAGGTCCAGCAGCACGCCAAGTGCCAGGACAAGGGGCTTTGCTCTCAATCAGTGCAGCAAGCCTATGCTGCAGGCAAAGCTATACCGCTACTGCACGATGGTGGCTAGCAAGCCTCGTACGGAAACCAACCGGGCTGAGAGTATCTTTCTCTCTCGAAGGGTCAGGAGATTCATATGATTATCCAGCAATTCTTCGCTCGAACCGCCGCTTTTATTTGCTCATTCGTGCTCGCGATAGCGGTGGCTGGCCCGGCGGCTGCGCAAGGCGACAGCATGAGCGGTCCTGTGGTCAAAGATGCTCAAGCAGCCCTTGCCAGCGAGAAGGTTGATTCAGTCCTGAAATGGGTCGGTGAAGCTGACGAAGTGGCAATCCGCGATGCATTCAAGATGACCCTGGCGATTCGCGCTGAAAGTGAAGTTGCCAAGACCATTGCCGACCGGTATTTCTTCGAGGCACTGGTCAGAACTCACCACGCCACTCTGGGTGAAAAATTTACCGGGCTCAAGCCGGCTGAGAACGTTGAGCCCGCAATCGCAGCGGCTGACCGCGCACTGGAATTCGGTAAAGGTGATCAGCTCGCCGACGAAATCGCCGCGGCGGTGCGCGAGGGGATCCAGGAGCGCTTCGCAGACGCCTATGGCAAGCGCCAGGTGGCCGGGCAGTCTGTCGAGCAGGGTCGTGCCTATGTGAAGGCCTACGTCGAACTAACCCATTTTGTCGTAGGTGTTGATCACATGATCATCCCGCCCGCTCCAGAGGACTTCAAAAGCAGAGCTCAGCCGACAACGGCCACTGCCTGTTGCCAGGAAATGCCCCCGAGATCCCTTATGGGCCGTTCGCTTTTGTAGGCTCGGTCATTCCAGGTTCCATTATCGCAACTCCCGCCATCATATCTCGACAGTTTCGTGCTCTTCTCATAGCGAATACCGATATCACCAATGCGCTGATCTGCAAGTCGCGCGCAGCTGTTCAGATGGGCTCAGGCAGCAACACGGGTGCGCTTATCGGGAACAACCGCGCATGATCCTTGAGCAGTACCTCGTAGCATTCACAGGCGGCCAGCTCCAGCCCCGGTCGATCGAGGATAGTGATATCGCCACGGCTGTAATGAATCAGTTGGCGCGACTGCAGGGCGCCCGCGGCTATGGTCACGCCACTTCTGCGCACGCCGAGCATGTCCGCCAGAAACTCATGGGTCAGGTGAAAGTGGTCAGAGTGGGCGCGATCATGGGTCATCAGCAACCAGCGCGCCAGGCGTGGCTTGATCTCGTGGAAGTGGACGCAGGCGGCATTCTGGGTCAGCTGTGCCAGCAACACGTACAGGTAGTGTTTGAGGGCTCGCTGCAATAGTGGGACATCGAGTAGCGCCTGGCGCAAATTGGCAGCACTGATCCGCAGGGCTGTGCCCGGGCCCTGAACCACTGCCCGACTGGGCGCATTGTTGACCCCAAGCGCCAGCGTGGCGCCGAGCATCCCCTCGTTACCAATCAATCCCAGCTCCAGCGGGTGGTTACCGCCCAGAGTGGTGATCAGTGAAATAAAACTGGTGGTCGGGAAATACAGATATTGGAAAGGCTGATCGCGATCGCAGAGGGTGCTACCGAACTCCAGCTCAACTGTTTCGCATTGCTCCAGGACTCTGTGCTGATCTTTGTGCGGAAGGGAGTCGAGCAACTGGTTGGTCATTGGCGTTGGGGCCGTGCCTATCATGGGACGTTTCCAGCAGCACATGGGTAGCCGATAGCGGCGTGAGAAAGGTGCTTGGCGATCCCGCTTGATAGTATGCCTGATTAGCCGGTAATGATCTGTACGCTATGGTACGCGGCAGCAGGTTAAACTGACGTTTCGTTGCATTTAAATTATTTTAGTCGTGGTGAAGGCCCCGCCAGCAAATTGCCGCCCCACCCCGAGCTTCCCAGCTGCAGCCGTGCGTGCACTCTGGCAGACAATACCATTCGCTGCGCGTAAGCGCGGCAGCGCACCGACCATCGCTCGCTCACCTGCCACTGTGGCCATAAGGCATTATGGTTTACGACAGACTAATGGTGCCCAGGGGGCGCAGGACATGACGAGGTTACAGAAACCACCGGCTGACTCGCCGATGGGTGGGCGGGTCGGCTTGCTGTCCGCCGCCTGCGCGCGAACCCAGACTGGCGGCATCGA